>NZ_JBLYQK010000018.1:0-61196 GCF_048799765.1 Brevundimonas sediminis | reverse complement strand
CGGGCCGAGGCGGGGCGCCGGATCCTCGCCGGGCGCCGGGCGCCGGTCACGCTCCGGGCCGGGGCGAAGGACCGGGTGCTGGTGCTGGCCGGAGCGGGCGTCGCCGTGGCCGGGGCGCTGGGCCTGTATCTGCTCGTCGGGACCTCCGGGCTTCCCGACCAGCCGTACGAGCGTCGCATCGACGAATGGGCGACCCTGTCCGACCCGCTGGAGCCCGTACAGATCGCGGCCGTGATCGAGCGGCAGGTGCGGGAGCAGCCCGACAATCCGCAGGCGCTGGCCATGCTGGGCGCGGCTCGCTTCGAGGCCGGCGACGCCATCGGCGCGGCCTCGGCCTTCCGTCGGCTTCTCCAGCTGACCCCCGGGGACGCCCGCGCCTGGGCGCGGCTGGGCGAAAGTCTGGTCCGGGCCAACGGAGGGACCATCGGCGCCGACGCCGAGGCCGCCTTCCTTGAGGCCCTGAAGCTGGACCCCGGACAGCTGGGCGCGCTGTATTTCCTCGGCGAGGCGGCGCTGGCGCGGGGGGATGCGGCCGAGGTCCGTCGCCGCTGGCTGCCCCTGATCGCCGTGCTCGATCCGGCCGATCCCCGCCGGACCGATCTGGAGCGCCGGCTGCCGGCGGGAGGCGCGCAATGAGCTGGTTGCCGAAATCGCCGAAGGCGCGCCGTCGTCTGTGGATCTTCGTCGCCGTGGCGCCGATCCTGGCGCTCGCCGTGGGCCTGTCGCTGTACGCCATGCGCGACAGCGTGACCTTCTTCTTCTCCCCGTCCGAGGCCACCCTTGAGAAGGCGCCGGAGGGGCGGGTGATCCGCCTCGGGGGGCTGGTCGAGACCGGCAGCGTCCGGCGCTCGACGGACGGCGAGGTGGCCTTCGTCGTCACCGACAATCTCGCCTCCACCCGCGTGGTGTATCGCGGCGACCTGCCGGACCTGTTCCGGGAAGGGCAGGGGATCGTCGCCCAGGGCGCCTTCCAGGCCGACCGCTCGTTCCGCGCCACCCAGGTGCTGGCCAAGCACGACGAGAACTACATGCCGCGCGAGGTGCAGGAGAGCCTGAAGGCCAAGGGCGAATGGCGTCCTGAAGCGGGAGGTCCCGCCTCGTGATCGTCGAAACCGGCGCCTTCGCCCTCAGTCTCGCCTTCGCCCTGTCGCTGTTGCAGGCGGTCATCGCCGTCGCCGGACGGGTGCGGCGCAGCCCCGTGCTGGCGGGCGCCGCCAACGGCGCGGCGCTGGCCGCCGCCGGCCTCGTGGCCGTGGCCTTCGCCGCCCTGGTGTTCGCCTTCGCCGTATCCGACTTCTCGGTCGCCAACGTCGCCGCCAACAGCCACACGGCCAAGCCGATGCTCTACAAGGTGGCCGCGGCCTGGGGCAGCCACGAGGGCTCGCTGCTGCTGTGGTGCCTGGTCATGACCGGCTTCGGCGCGGCCCTGGCCCGGGCGCAGAACCTGCCGTTCGGACTGAAGACCTGCGCGGTGGCGACGCAGGGCCTGCTCGGCGCCCTGTTCCTCGCCTTCACCGTCTTCACCTCCAACCCCTTCGCCCGTCTGAACCCCGCGCCGTTCCAGGGGCAGTCCCTGAACCCGCTGCTGCAGGACCCGGCGCTCGCCTTCCATCCGCCGCTGCTCTACTGCGGCTACGTCGGCTTCTCGGTCTGCTTCTCGCTGGCCGTCGCCGCCCTGATCGAGGGGCGGGCGAACGCCAGCTTCTGGCCCGCCTGGGGACGCTGGGTGCGCCCGTGGGCCCTGGCCAGCTGGGCCTTCCTGACCGTCGGCATCCTGCTGGGCAGCTTCTGGGCCTATTATGAGCTGGGCTGGGGCGGCTGGTGGTTCTGGGACCCGGTCGAGAACGCCAGCTTCATGCCCTGGCTGGCGGGCGCGGCCCTGCTGCACAGCGCGGTGGTGACCGAGCGGCGCGGGGCGCTGGCGGGCTGGACCACCTTCCTGGCGCTGCTGGCCTTCACCTTCTCCATGCTGGGCGCCTTCCTCGTGCGCTCCGGCGTGTTGACCAGCGTCCACGCGTTCGCGGTCGATCCCGAGCGGGGGATGATGCTGCTGGCCATCCTCGGCGGGACCGCCGGTCTGGCCTTCGCCCTGTTTGCCTGGCGCGCGCCCCAGCTGAAGGGCGGCGGCCTGTTCGCCCCGGTCAGCCGCGAGGGCGCGCTGGTGATCAACAACCTGTTCCTCACCGCCGCGGCGGCCACGGTGCTGCTGGGCACCCTGTATCCGCTGATCCTGGAGGCGGCGTCGGGCGCGGCCATCTCGGTCGGACCGCCCTACTTCAACCTGACCTTCGTGCCGCTGATGGCGGTGGCCCTGATCATCCTGCCGGCCGGACCGCTGCTGGCATGGAAGCGCGGCGATGCGAGGGGCGCGGCCCAGAGGCTGGCCGTGGCGGCCGGTCTGACGGTGGTGTTCGCCCTGCTGGCCTTCGCCGTGTTCGAGCCCCGCAAGGCCCTGTCGGCGGCGGGCATCGGCATGGGGAGCTGGCTGATCCTCGGCGCCCTGGCCGAGACGGCGGAGCGCACCCGTCTGTTCCGGGCGCCGCTGGCCGAGACCCTGCGCCGGGCGAGGGGGCTGCCTCTGGGCGCCTGGGGCATGACCCTGGCTCACGCGGGGCTGGGCGTCTTCGTGCTGGGAGCGGTGGTCGAGACCGGCTACCGCGTCGAGGCGGCGCGGCCGCTGGCGATCGGCGAGACCCTCCAGGCCGGAAAGTGGTCCGTCTCCCTGGACGACGTCCGCGTCGTCGAGGGGCCGAACTATCTGGCCGAGCAGGGCCGGCTTGTCGTCTCCGTCCCCGGCGGGCGCAGCCGCACCGTCACGGCCGAGCGCCGCTTCTTCCCCGCGGGCGGCCAGACGACGACCGAGGTCGGGCTCGACTTCCGGGGGCTGGACGACGTCTATGTCGTGCTGGGCGAACGCGCCCAGGCGATGGACGGCGCGCCCGCGTGGAATGTCCGCGTCTGGTGGAACCCCTGGGCCCGGCTGATCTTCCTCGGGCCGTTGATCATGGCGCTGGGCGGGGTCCTCTCCCTGCTGGATCGCCGCTTGCGTCTTGCCGTCAGTGGACGGAAGGTTTCAGCATGAAACGCGTGCTTCTGATCGCTGTCGCGGCCGTCGGTCTGGTCGCGGCCGAGCCGGCCCCGGCGCCCGACCGTCCGCTGCCCGACGCCGCCCAGGAAGCCCGGGCGAAGCGGCTGTTCGCCGACATCCGCTGCGTGGTCTGTCAGCACGAGGCCATCGCCGACAGCCCGGCCGGGCTGGCCGCGGATATGCGGGGGCTGGTCCGCGAACAGATCGCCGCCGGCCGCACCGATCAGGCCATCCGCGAGGACCTGGTCCGTCGGTACGGCGACTTTGTCCTGTTCACCCCGCCGGTGCGCGCGGGCACCTGGCTGTTGTGGTTCGGGCCGTTCTTCGTGGTGCTGATCGCCGGGGTGGGCCTGCTGGTCTTCGCCCTGCGCCGCCGGGTCGAGGTTCCGGCCCTGTCGCCCGAGGAGGAGGCCCGGCTGGCCGATATTCTGCTGGAAGGGCAGCTTCGCCGCGATCCTGACGCAAAGCGGTCCGACGACTGACGCGGGGCAGGAGCCAAGTTCGCGCCGTGGCGTTGGTGAGACTCGCAAACGCCCTATATTCATCGCCGTAACGGGCGCATCCGTCGCCCGGTGAGAGGATCGACGACCGCCTATGATGAAGCGCAAGGAATTCATGCTCGGGGCCGTCGCCGGCCTGGCCTTCGCCGCCGCCGCGACCGCGGGCGGGGTGATCGACTGGCCGACGGCCAACGCCGGACCGGTCGCGGGAGTCTCGGGCCGTCTGGCCCCCAGCGCCGGCGCCGCCGGCCTGGCGTTCGCCCCGCCGCAGGGCGCGCCCCTCAGCTTCGCCGACATCTTCCAGCAGGTCGCCCCGGCGGTCGTGCAGATCGATGTGAAGACCCGGGTGCAGCAGCCCCGCGGCGGCTTCATCCAGATTCCGGGCCTCGGCGCGGTTCCGGTTCAGCCGCCCGGCGGACAGGACCAGGGCGAGGACGACGAGGGCGCCACCGCCATGGGGTCCGGCTCGGGCTTCTTCATCTCGGCGGACGGTTTCATCGTCACCAACAACCACGTCGTCGCCGACGCCGTGGAGATCACCGTCCGTCTGGCGGACTCGCGCGAAATGACCGCCCGCGTCGTGGGACGGGACGAGTCGACCGACCTGGCTGTGCTCAAGGTCGACGGTTCGGACTTCCCCTATGTGAGCTTCGAGGAAACCGCCCAGCCCCGCGTGGGTGACTGGGTCATCGCCGTGGGCAACCCCTTCGGCCTGGGCGGCACCGCCACGGCGGGCATCGTTTCGGCCCAGGGACGCAACCAGCTCGACAACTCGACGCCCTACACCGACTACATCCAGATCGACGCGGCCATCAACCGGGGCAACTCGGGCGGACCGACTTTCGACATCTATGGTCGGGTCATCGGCGTGAACTCGGCCATCTACTCGCCCTCGGGCGGATCGGTCGGCATCGGCTTCGCCATCCCGGCCTCGGTCGCCAAGCCGATCACCGACCGCCTGATGCGCGGCGAGACGATCGAGCGCGGTTACCTCGGCGTTCAGATCGGCCCGATCGACCGGACGTGGGTGTCCCAACTGGGGCTGCAGAACAGCGACGGCGCCTATGTGAACAGCGTCACGGCCGGTGGTCCGGCGGATCGTGCCGGCCTGCAGGCGGGCGATGTGGTGCTGACGCTCAACGGCGAGAAGGTGCGCGACTCAAACGACCTGACCCGTCGTGTGGGGCAGGCCCGTCCGGGTGACAATCTTCGGCTGGAAATCTGGCGCGACGGCCGCCGGCAGACCCTCAACGTCCGGTCCGGCACCCGCCCGTCGGTCGCCGAGTTGAACGCTGAGGCCGGATCAGCCCCGGGTGCGACCCCTGCGCCAGGCGCGGGTTCCGCAGGCGCGACGGTCGGCGGCCTCAACGTCGCTCCGATGAGCCCGGCCCTGCGTCGTCAGTATGATATTCCGGCCGGGGTGAATGGTGTCGTCATCACCCAGTCGGGGCGCGGCGACAACCGGGCCTATCAGCCCGGCTATGTCATCATGCGGGCCGGGCAGAAGGCCGTGACGTCGGTTGCGGATTTCCAGGCGGCCGTGCAGGCCGCAAGAGCCGCGGGCACGGGCGTGTTCGTTCTGGTCTGGACGCCACAGGGCAATGTTCCGACGGTTCTGGAACTTCCTGAGTCTGAATAAGGCTTAACTGACTTGATCGCCGCCGATGCGCTAACATCGGCGGCGATTTTGCATTCAGGGGCTGATTCCATGCGCATTCTGGTTGTCGAGGACGACGCCGAGGCCGCGACCGCCATGGTCCGGGGACTGACCGAGGCGGGCCACGAGGTGACCCACGCCGTCGACGGCGCCTTCGGCCTGCTGGAGGCCCAGAAGGGCGGCTATGACGTCTATGTCGTGGACCGGATGATGCCGCGCCTCGACGGCGTCGGCATGGTCGAGACCCTGCGCAAGGACGGTGACCAGACCCCGGTCCTGTTCCTGTCCGCCCTGGGCGAGGTCGAGGATCGCGTCACGGGCCTGAAGGCCGGCGCCGACGACTATCTGGTCAAGCCTTACGCCTTCGCCGAGCTGATCGCCCGGGTCGAGGCTCTGTCGCGCCGTCGCGAGACCGGCTCGGTCGCCACCGTGCTGAAGGTCGGCGACCTGGAGATGAACCTGATCGCCCGGACCGTGCATCGCTCGGGCCAGGAGATCGACCTGCAGCCGCGCGAGTTCCAGCTGCTCGAGTTCCTGATGCGCCACGCCGGCCAGTCGGTGACCCGCACCATGCTTCTGGAGAAGGTCTGGGAGTACCATTTCGACCCCCAGACCAACGTCATCGACGTCCACATCAGCCGCCTGCGCGCCAAGATCGACAAGGGTTTCGACAAGGCCATGCTGCAGACGGTGCGCGGGGCGGGATACCGGCTGGAGGCGTAGCGCCTCCAGATGAAGCTGCCGTCCCTCCTTCGCCGCACGCCCTTCCGGCTGACGCTGCTGTTTGTCGCCCTGTTCGCGGCGGCGGCCAGCGCGGTGCTGGCCTATGTCTATGTCGCCTCGGCCAATGAGGCCCGGGCCAAGACCCAGGCGGACGTCACGACCGAATTCGAGGTTCTGACCGGCATCTATCGGGAGCGGGGCAAGGACGCTCTCAATGCGGCCCTGGTCGACCGGACCATCCGCGGCGGACCGTATCTCTATATCCTGATGGACGCGGGGGGCGGGCTGATCACCGGCAACCTGACCGAGTCGCCCATCGCTGTGGTTCCGGCGGATCAGGGCGACGGCGGGACTGTGCCGGTCTGGGAGACCTTCACCTATACCGACAACGACGCCCGCGGCCGGGTGATCCGGCCGCAGTCCCTGGGGGTCCAGGCGCGACTGGCGGGCGGCGAGGTGCTGTTCGTCGGCGAGTCCATGGGCGACACCGAGGCCTATCTGTCGCGCCTGACCCGGGCCCTGTGGGCGGCCATGGGGATCGTGCTGCTGCTTGGGCTGGCCGGCGGTCTTCTGGTCAGCCGCAATCTGGAACGGGCCATGGGACGGCTGAAAACCGTCGTCGCGGCGGTCGAGGACGGGGACCTGAAGGCCCGGGCCAGGGTGCGCAACGGCGGCGACGAGTGGGACGAGCTGGGGCAGGGGCTGAACGGCATGCTCGACCGGCTGGAAGGGTCCATGGCCTCGATCCGCCACGCGGGCGACGCCATCGCCCACGACCTGCGCTCGCCGCTGACCCGGATGCGGGCCAAGCTGGAAGTGGCCCTGATCGACGCTGAGGCGGGCAAGATCGACGGGACCGAGGCGCTGGAGCTGGCCCTGTCCGAGGCCGACGACCTCCTGAAGACCTTCAACACCGTGCTGGCCATCGCCCGGCTGCAGGCGGCGGCGGGGGCGGGACGGGCGCCGGACCCGGCGGTGTTCGACGCCGCCGACCTGGCCGCCGACATGGCCGAGCTTTACGAGCCCGCCAGCGAGGACAAGGGTCTGGAGTTCTCGTCCGAGATCGATCGCGGCCTGATGGTCAACGCCAACCAGCCCTTCCTCGCCCAGGCCCTGGCCAACATCATCGACAACGCCATCAAATACACCCCGGTCGGCGGCGCGGTCATGCTGCGGGCGCGACGGCGCGCCTCGGGCGAGATCGAGTTCTCCGTCACCGACACCGGCCCCGGTGTTCCGGAGGAGGATCGGGAGCGGGTGATCCAGCGCTTCGTCCGCCTGGACAACAGTCGCACCGAGCCCGGGTCGGGCCTGGGGCTGTCGCTGGTCGGCGCGGTGATGGAGGCCCACGGCGGGCGCGTCACCCTGGATGAGGGCCCCGGCGCCTTCGAAGGCTCCGGACCCGGACTGCGCGTGGCGCTGGTGCTGCCGGCGGCCGGGGCATGACGGCGCAGGAGGCGGACTTCGCCCTGCGCCCCTGCGGGCCGGTCGTGGACGCCGACGCCGCCGCCCGGGCGCACGAGCGGCTGTTTGAGGCGGCCGACGCCGGCAACTGGCGCGACACCCTCGAAAGGCGCTGGCCGGCGCTGGAGCCGGTCTTCGCCGCCTCACCCTATCTGTTCGGCATCGCCCGACGCTGGCCGGACCGGCTGCAGGCGCTTCTTGAGCAGGGGCCGGACGCCCGGCTGGCGGAGGTCCTGACGCAGACGGCCGCCCTGTCCGGCGGCGCTGATGATGTCCGGGCGCCGCTGCGGCGGCTGAAGGGCGAACTGCATCTGCTGACGGCGATCGCCGATCTGGGCGGGGTCTGGACCCTGGATCAGGTCACCGGCGCCCTGAGCCGGTTCGCCGATATCTCGGCCCGCGCGGCGCTGGCCGCCGTCGCCCACGACCAGAGGGCGCGCGGCAAGCTGGTGTCGAAGGCGGACGACCGGCGCGGTCCTGTTCCGGGCCTGTTCGGCCTGGCCATGGGCAAGCACGGGGCGGACGAGCTGAACTATTCGTCCGACATCGACATCAGCCTGTTCTGGTCGCCGGAAATCGTCGCGGGAGCCCTGACCGAGGGCGTCGAACCGCAACGGTTCCTGGACCGGCTGGCCCACGCCTTCGCCACCCTGATGCAGGAGCGGACGGGGGACGGCTATGTCTTCCGCGTCGACCTGCGACTGCGGCCCGATCCGTCCTCGACCCCGCCGGTGGTCGCGGTGCCGTTCGCCCTGACCTACTACGAAGGCGTCGGCCAGAACTGGGAGCGGGCGGCCTTCATCAAGGCGCGGGCCATGCTGGGAGACATCCGCGAGGGCAAGGCCTTCCTGAAGGCTCTGACGCCCTTCATCTGGCGGCGCAGTCTGGACTATCCGGCCATCCTCGACATCCAGTCGATCAAGCGACAGATCCATGTCCACAAGACCGGCGAGGGCCTTGAGGCGGCCGGCGCCAATCTGAAGCTGGGCCGGGGCGGCATTCGCGAGATCGAGTTCTTCGCCCAGACCCAGCAACTGATCCTCGGCGGCCGGAACGCGAAGCTTCGGACGCCCCGGACCGTGGAGGCCCTCGCGGCGCTTCGGGACGCCGGTCATATCACGCCGGAGGTCTGCGAGGCCCTGACCGCGGCCTACGTCGACCTGCGCGGGCTGGAGCACCGGATCCAGATGCTGGACGACGAGCAGACGCACAGCCTGCCGGTCGACCCCGCCCGACGGACCGCCGTCGCGGTCCTGGCCGGGGAGGGGGCGCTGGCCGCTTTCGACGCGCGCGTCGAGGCGCTGCTGGTCGGGGTCAACCAGCGCTACGGCGAGCTGTTCGAGGATGAGGAGGCGCTGTCGTCGCCTTACGGGTCGCTGGTGTTCACCGGCGTCGAGAACGATCCGGAGACGCTGGAGACCCTGGCGCGCATGGGGTTCTCCGAGCCCGCCAACGTCGCCGACACCATCCGCAGCTGGCACCACGGGCGAATTCCGGCGACGCGGACCGCGCGCGGACGGGAGTTGTTCACCCGGCTGGCGCCCCGTCTGCTGACGGCTCTGGCGGACACAGGGGCGGCGGACGACGCCTTCCGGCGCTTCGCGGTCTTCTTCTCGGGGCTCAGCGCCGGGGTGCAGGTGCAGGCGCTGTTCCTGGCCCAGCCGAGGTTGTTCGAGCTGATCGTCGGGGTGATGGCCTTCGCCCCGCGTCTGGCCAGGGCGCTCGGACGCTACCCGGCGGCGCTGGACAGCATGCTGGACGCCCGCTTCACCCGCGATCTGGGCGAGGACACCGGACTGACCGAGCAGATGCTGGCCGAGGCGGAGGCGGCGCCGGACTTCGAGGCGGCGATGAATGCGGTGCGCCGCCTGCACCGCGACCAGATGTTCCGGATCGGCCTGCAGATCCTGACGGGGCGGGCCGGGGCGGAGACGGCCGGCCGGGCCCTCACCGCCCTCGCCGACGCGGCCATGTCGGCTTTGGGGCCGGCGGCGCTGGCCGAGGCCGAGCGTCAGGGCGGCGCCCTGCCCGGCGGTCGGGTGGCCGTGGTCGCCCTCGGCAAGGCCGGTTCGCGGGAGATGCGCGCCAGCTCGGATCTGGACCTGATCACCCTCTACGAGGCCGCGCCCGACGTGGTGTCGGAGGTCCGGGGCTGGGCCGCTGGGCCCTTCTACTCCCGCTTCACCCAGCGGCTGATCGCGGCCCTGTCCGCCCATACGGCCGAGGGCGGTCTTTACGAGGTGGACATGCGGTTGCGGCCCGGCGCGGCCAAGGGGCCGGTCTCGCTGCGCCTCTCGGCCCTCAAGGACTACTACGCCACCGAGGCCGACACCTGGGAGTTCATGGCCCTGACGCGGGCCCGCGTGGTGTGGGCGGATCACGCGGGCTTCGCCGCCGAGGTCACGGCCGCGCTGGAGTCCATCCTGCGTCGACCCCGGCCGGGGGTGGACGTCGCCGGCGACGCTCGCCGCATGCGGGACCTGATGGCGCGGGAACGTCCCGGACGCGGCGCCTGGGACCTGAAGCTGGCGCCGGGGGGGCAGGTCGACGCCGAGTTTGTCGCCCAGGTCGGCCAACTGCAGGCCGCCGCCATCGGCGAACCGCTGACCGTTTCCACCCTGCAGGCCCTGGCGACGGAGCCCGAACTGGCCGAGGCCTGGCGGCTGCAGCAGGCGCTGGGCCAGGTGCTGGCGGCGGCCTTCGATGAGCCGGGCGACCCGTCGAGCGAGCCGGACGGGTTCCGCCGCCGGTTGGCCGCGGCCGCCGGATGCGAGGATTTCGAGGCCCTGACCGCCCGGCTGGAGACGGTTCGCGCGGCCGCGCGGGCGGCCTTCGAGGCCGCGCTGCCCGCGCCGGCGACGGAGAAGGGGGCGGGGCGCGTTTGATCTCCTGACAGGGATGCACAAGGCCGGAACGGCCATGGAGATCATCGAATGAGAAAGACCCTGGTGATTGGCGGCGTCGCCGCCCTGACCCTCGCAGCGGCGACGGGCGTGGCCCTTGCCCAGCAGCCCGCGCCCCACGCGGGTGAACGCCATGCCGCGCGCGGCGACGCCGACGGCGACGGCCGCATCGGCCGGGCCGAATTCCTCAGCCGTCTGGACCGGCTGACCGCCGCGGATGCGAACGGCGACGGCGCCGTGTCCCGCGACGAGATGCGCGCCCAGGCGGTCGCCCGGCGGCAGGCCGGGGCCGAGGCCCGCTTCGCCCGCCTCGACGCGAACCATGACGGCGCCCTGAGCCGCGAGGAATTCATGGCCCGTGAGGCGCGTCAGGGGCGACCCGACGGTGCGCGCGGCGGCCATGGCCGTCACGGCGCCCGCAAGGCCGGCTTCGAGCGGCGCGGCGACGGCGAGCGCGGTCCGGTTCAGATCGCCGAGGCGCGGACCCGGATGGAGCAGGCTTTCACCCGTCTCGACACGGACAACGACGGCTTCCTGACCGAGGCCGAGCGTCGGGCCGGGGCGTCGCAGGCCCGGGAGCATCGCCGCGAGCGGATGATGGCGCGGCGCGCCGCACAACAGGCGTCGCCTCCGGCGACCGCTTCGGAGTAAGGAGATGTCGGGGACGACGGTTCTGCGCCGAACGACCCAGTCGATGACGTTCGAACGAGGGCCGATTGGCGCTGATCGCCGACCCCGACGAGGATCTGGTGCGCCGCGTGGGTCAGGGCGACCCTGCGGCCATTCAGGCCATGGTGGCGCGCAAGCTGCCCCGCATGCTGGCGCTGGCGCGTCGCATGCTGGGCGACGCCGTGGAGGCCGAGGACGTGGCGCAGGAGGCTCTGCTGCGGGCCTGGCGGCAGGCGCCGAGATGGACGCCGGGCAAGGCGCGGTTCGACACCTGGCTGCACCGGGTGGCGCTGAACCTCTGCTACGACCGGCTGCGGCGCAGGCGCGAGATCGCTACGGATTCCCCGCCCGACCGGCCCGACGAGGGCGCTGCGCCGGACCGGGGGTTGCTGGCGGCCGACGTGGGGGTTCGGGTCGAGGCGGCCTTGGCCCGTTTGCCGGACCGCCAGAGAGAGGCCATCGTCCTGTGTCACTATCAGGAGTTGACCAACATCGAGGCTGCGGCCCTGATGGAGGTCAGCGTCGAGGCGTTGGAAAGCCTGCTGTCTCGTGGACGGCGGGCGTTGAGACTGGCTCTGGCCGACATGCGGCCGGGCGCTGAAGGAGCGTGAGTGAGATGACGGCGGAACGGTTCATCGCCCTGGTCGCGGCCTATGGCGCCGACGAACGGCGCTGGCCTGAAAGCGAGCGGGCGGCGGCGCGGGCCTTCAAGGCGGCGCAGCCCGGGGCGGCGCGCGCCGCCTTGCTGGAGGCTGACGCCCTGGACGCCCTGCTGCACGCCGCGCCGACGCCGCAGGTGTCCGCGGCCCTGCGGGACCGCGTCATCGCCTCGGCCGCGACGGCCGGGCTGAAGGCGGGTCGGAGGGAGCGTCACTGGCTGGACCGGCTGACCCTGATCTTCGGCGCCGGCTGGGCGGCGGCGGCCTGCGCCGGCGTCGCCGCCGGCGTCATCATGACGTCCCACCTGACCGCCGACGCCCAGGCGGACGCGGTGCTGTACCAGTCGACCCTTGTGGGCGTGGATGACGCGGAGGTTCTCGGTTGAGCCCGAAGACGCTGAAGATCGTGCTGGCGGCCTCCGTCGCGCTGAACCTGTTCGGCGTCGCGGCGGGCGCGACCCTGTGGGTGGCGCATGAGCGGGCCGAGGCGCGGATCGAGGCGCAGCAACGGCCGGCCCGTCAGAGCTCGACCCTGACCCTGATCGAGCGGCTCAGCCCGGAGGAGCGCACGCGCGTGCGGCGGACGCTGAAGGCCTCGGCCCTCGCCGCCAAGCCCGACTTCGAGGAAGCCCGGGCCAAACGGCGCGAGGCGATCGCCCTGTCGGCCTCGGACCAATTTGATCCCGAAAGGGTTCGCGGGTTGCTGGCGGAATCGCGGGCGGCGGAGCTTCGGGGACGGGCGCGGCTCGAGGCCGAGGCGGTGCGCCTGTTCGGCACCCTGACGCCGGAAGACCGGGCGATCCTCTCGGAAATCCTGAGCCGGAAGGGCCGGACCACGCCCCGCGACCGGAACCGCGAGGCGCCCGCGCCCGACGCGCCGGCCCGCTGAGGTCGCGATCTCAGGCCGCCCGGGCCTGGGTCTGCGGCTGCTGCGTCTGCGCCGGGCGGACGATGGGGAGGTCGAAGCTGACGGTCGTGCCCTGACCCGGCTCGCTCTCCATGACCAGCTCGCCGCCGTGAAGTTCGATCAGGGACTTGGTCAGGGCCAGGCCCAGGCCGGTGCCCTGGGTGGTCTTGGAATGCTGTCCCTCGACCTGCTCGAACGGTCGGGCGAGACGGGCCAGATCCTCCGGAGCGATGCCGATGCCGGTGTCGGTCACCGCGACGCGGATACGGTCCGCGTCGAGCCGCGACAGCGCCACCCGCACCTCGCCGCCCTCCGGCGTGAACTTCACGGCGTTCGAGATCAGGTTGAGAATGACCTGCTTCAGGCCGCGGTGGTCCGCCTCGATCTCGGGAAGCTCCGGCGCCTCGACCACCAGCTTCAGACCGGCTTCCTCGATCTTGCCGCGCATCAGCCGGGTGGCGTCCTCGATCAGTTCGCGCAGGGACACCTGCTCGTAGTGGAGCGTCAGCTTGCCGGCCTCGATCTTGGCCATGTCGAGGATGTCGTTGATCAGGCTGAGCAGGTGCTGGCCGGACTTCAGGATGTCGGCGGCATAGCCCTTGTACTTGTCATGTCCGAGTGGGCCGAACAGCTCGCCGGCCATGATTTCGGAGAAGCCGTTGATCGCGTTCAGCGGGGTGCGCAGTTCGTGGCTCATATTGGCCAGGAACTCGGACTTGGCCTGGTTGGCGGCCTCGGCCCGGGTCATGGCGACCTCGTATTTGCGGGCCAGAAGCGACAGCTTCTCCTCGCGATCCTCCAGTTCCGTGATCGTGGCGTGCAGGCGCTCCACCGCGCGCTGGCGCTCGGTTTCCTTCTGCTTGATCGCGGTGATGTCGGCGGCGGTGACCACCGAGCCGCCGTCGGAGGTGAAGCGCTCGACCAGTTGCAGCCACCGTCCGTCCACCAGTTCGACCTCGCGGGCGCCGGCCCGTCCGCCCGCGGCCGGCTGCTCGGACTTGATGGCCAGTCCGGCGATGCGGTTGAGGTCCTGCTTGTAGGCGCCCCGACGCACGACCCCGTCCTCGAAGGCGAAGGCGTCCTGGAAGGCCTGGTTGGACAGGATCAGCCGGCCGTTGCGGTCGAACAGGACAAAGGCGTCGGACACGCTCTCGATGCCGTCGCGGAGACGTCCCTCGGCCGACTGGGCCTGGGCCTTGGCGCGACGGGCCTCGGTGGTGTCCAGCGCCACGCCGAGAACCGAGGTGAACCCGTCCTGTCCGCGCTCGCCGCGGGCCTGACCCCGGGCGTCGATCCAGCGCGCGCGCCCCTGTTCGTCCGGCACCGGGAAGCTGACCTCGAAGGCGCCGTAGGCCTGGGCCTGTCTCAGGGCGTGCTGCACGGCCTCGCGGTAGTGCGGGTGAATGCGCGCCATGACGGACTCTTCCGGCAGGGAGCCGCTGCGATCCAGCCCCATGAGGCTGGCCATGTAGTCGGACACCGTCACCTGGCCGGCTTCGAGGTCCCATTCCCAGACGCCGCAATGCGCCGCCTCGACAGCGCCGCGGAAACGCCGTTCGGAGGCGGCCCAGGCCTGGCTGATGCCCATCTGCCGACGTTGCATGATCACGACCAGCACCAGGGTGAACAGGCCGATGCCGATCGGCGGGCCCAGCACCCAGAGGTCGGACAGGGAGAAACCGCTCGAAATCTCATGCGGCGCGGCGACGTCCCGCGCCACCAGGAGCACATGGGCGGTGATCGCCAGCGCGAGGGTCAGGATCGAGATGCGCAGCCACGCAGGGGCGCCGCGCTCGCGGTCGGAAGCGCGCCGTCCCTGTGGTGATATGCGGCGTTCCTCACCCCGCAAGGCGCTCTCCCGGACGATTCGACAACGAGCCGCGAATCTAGGCTGCGTCGCGGATTCGTGTCGAGCAGGGTTAACCCTGAATCAACGTTCTCGACCGGGGGTGAGTCACCAGAGTCGCACTCGGTGATTCCCCACGGTCAGGCCGCCTCGCCGGGCGCCATGGCCTGGGGGTCGACGATGGGGGCGGCCAGAATATCCGTGACGCTTTTCAGAATGCCGCGCGCATCCCGCGCCAGGGCGCGCATCTCGGGCGGCGCATCGTCGGGGGCCTCATCCACCGAGGCCAGCAGCTGGGTGGCCAGGGCCATCAGCCGCGGCGCGGCGGCGATGAGCCGGGCCTGGAATTCGATCTGGTCCGGGTCGCGGTCGTATTCGGCGCCCGGCACGCGCCAGCCGCCCCAGTCCGCCTTGTCGGTGACCACGACGGGATAGGTGCCCGGGAAGGGATGGTGGGGGCAGTCCTCTGCGTTCTGCCACTTGTTCCGTGCGCGCATCAGGCGCCAGTTCTGGCCCAGATCGGCGGCGGGATCCTCGGTCGGGAGCAGCAGTTCATGGCCCAGGAATTCGCGTCCGAGACCGACGTCGTAGGTGACGCGCACGGGCTCTTCGAAACCCTTGGCCCAGACAGGTTGAACCTTCTCGATCTGGGCCCAGGCGCCGACGCACTCGACCCAGACCTTCTGGCCCTTCTGGAATTGCGCGCGCGCCATTGATCGCTCCCGTTTTGCGAGCGGCGATCATGGCGCGCGGCCTATGAACAGGCGGTTTGGCGAAAGGGTGAAACAGACCTTAACGCGCCGCCGCGCGTCAGCTACGGGAAATGTCTTCCAGCGCCTCGCCGGCGTATTTCTCCTTCACCCGCGTCGACAGGTCGCCGAGCGAGACGACGCCGACCAGACGGTCGTGCTTGTCGAGCACCGGCAGGCGGCGGATCTGGCGTCCGCTCATGGTCTCGAGCACGGTCCTGAGGTCATCGTCATCGCGGGCCGTCTGCGGATCACGGGTGATGAACTCCACCACAGGGGACGTCACCGGGGCGCCGCCCGCGATGGCGCGCACAATGATGTCGCGGTCGGTGATTGTGCCGATCAGGCTGTCGCCGTCCGCCACCGGCATGAAGCCGAAGTCGCCGTCGTGCATGCGGCGGGAAACGTCCTGCAGGGTGTCGCCGGGGCGGGCCACCTGCACGTCCTTGCTCATCAGGTCACGTACCTTCATCGGGTCTCTCCTTGGCTGGGATGCCCCACAGAACCCGCGCCCGGCGAGCCGGTTCCGCTTCCGCCGGACGCAGGGTCGGGCTACAGCCCGCGGCGGATCACGGAGAGCGAAGATGACGGCGGCGAATGAGGCGAAGGCCATTCTTGAGCGACTGGGCGTGGACGCCGGGATCTGGAACGGCCACCTGCCGACCCGGTCGCCGATCGACGGCTCCACCGCCGGCGCGGTGGTCGAGACGCCGGATCTGGACGGCGTGGTCGCCCGCTCGGTTGAGGCCTTCCACGCCTGGAAGCGCATCCCGGCGCCGCGGCGCGGCGAGCTGGTCCGCCTGTTCGGCGAGGAGCTGCGCGCGTCGAAGGACGACCTCGCCCGGCTGGTCACCCTGGAGGCCGGCAAGATCGTCTCGGAGGGCCTCGGCGAGGTGCAGGAGATGATCGACATCTGCGACTTCGCCGTAGGCCTGTCGCGCCAGCTGTACGGCCTGACTCTCGCCAGCGAACGGCCCGGCCACCACATGCGCGAGACATATCAGCCGCTGGGGCCGGTGCTGGTGATCTCGGCCTTCAACTTCCCGGTGGCGGTCTGGGCGTGGAACGCCTGCCTGGCGCTGGTGTGCGGCGATCCGGTGATCTGGAAGCCGTCGGAGAAGACGCCGCTGACGGCCTTGGCCACGCAGGCCGTGTTCGAGCGGGCCCTGGCCCGGTTCGGGGATGCGCCCGAGGGGCTGTCGCAGCTGGTCATCGGCGGACGGGAAGCCGGTGAGGCGCTGGCCGCCGACGCGCGCATCCCGCTGGTCTCGGCCACCGGCTCGACCCGGATGGGCAGGGCCGTGGCGCAGACCGTCGCGGCGCGGCTGGGTCGGTCGCTGCTGGAACTGGGCGGCAACAACGCCATGATCGTGACGCCCAGCGCCGACCTCGACATGGCCGTGCGCGCGGTCGCCTTCTCGGCGGTCGGCACGGCGGGCCAGCGCTGCACCACCCTGCGTCGCCTGCTGGTGCATGAGAGCGTGGCGGACGCCTTGATCGCCCGACTGAAAGCCGCCTACGAGACCCTGCCCATCGGCGACCCGCGGGAGGCCGGGACCCTGGTCGGGCCGCTGATCGATGTGCCGGCCGTCGAGGCCTTCGAGGCGGCGCTGAGGCAGGCCGTCCAGCAGGGCGGCGAGATCGTCACCGGCGGTGGCCGGGTCGAGGCCGAAGGCGCCTATGTCAAACCCGCCATCGTCCGCATGCCCGCCCAGACGGCGGTGGTCCAGCACGAGACCTTCGCCCCGATCCTGTATGTGCTGACGTGGTCGGACTTTGATCAGGCGGTCGAGCTTCAGAACGCCGTGCCCCAGGGGCTGTCGTCCTGCGTCTTCACCGACAGCGTGCGCGAGGCCGAGCAGTTCCTGTCGGCCTGGGGCTCGGACTGCGGCATCGCCAACGTCAACATCGGCCCGTCGGGCGCCGAGATCGGCGGCGCCTTCGGCGGCGAGAAGGACACCGGCGGCGGTCGGGAGTCCGGCTCGGACGCGTGGAAGGCCTATATGCGACGGCAGACGCAGACGGTGAATTTCAGCACCGCACTGCCGCTGGCGCAGGGCGTGAAGTTCGACGTCTAGGGAGTAGGAATTAGGGCTTGGGAGTTAGGGCGTGGTCGCCCGGCGCATGCCTCCACCAACT
The DNA here is from genome assembly GCF_048799765.1 of Brevundimonas sediminis. NCBI lineage: Bacteria > Pseudomonadati > Pseudomonadota > Alphaproteobacteria > Caulobacterales > Caulobacteraceae > Brevundimonas > Brevundimonas sediminis. The sequence goes on along the minus strand of NZ_JBLYQK010000018.1, from coordinate 43,892 downwards.
CCTAATTCCCAAGCCCTAGTTCCTCCCCCGCGTATCCACCCGCGCCACAACCGACAGGCCGGGGCGCAGGCGGTCCAGGCCGTCCTGTCCCGGGTCCAGCGCGATGCGGACCGGCACCCGCTGGGCGACCTTGGTGAAGTTGCCGGTGGCGTTGTCCGGGCGGATGACGCTGAACTCCGAGCCGGTCGCCGGAGCGATCTGTTCGACCCGACCGGTCAAGGTCCGGCCGCCGAGGGCGTCGACCGACAGTTCGACCGGCTGGCCGACGCGGATGTCGCGCAGCTGGTTCTCCTTATAGTTCGCCGTCACCCAGATGCGGTCCGGAACCAGCGCCATCAGCTGGGTGCCGACGGCCACCTGCTGCCCCTGCCGCACTGAAATCTCGCCCAGGCGTCCGTCGCGCGGGGCGACGATGCGGGTATTCGACAGGTCGATCTCGGCCAGATGCACGGCGGCGCGGGCGTTCTCGACGGCGGCTTCCAGCGAGCCCCTGCTGACGATGGCCGAGGTGACGCCGGTTTCGGCGATGCCGGTGGCGGCCTGCGCCGCGGCCAGCTGGGCCTGGGCGGCCTGCAGGGCGGTGCGGGTCACGTCCACCTGCGCCTGCGCCACCCAGCCGCCCTCGAACAGGGTTCGGGCGCGGTTGTGGTCGGCCTGGGCCTTCGCGACACTGGCGCGGGCGGCGGCGATCGAGGCGTTGCTTTGGGCCACCGAGCCCCGGGCCGAGGTCTGGGTCTGGGCCGAGTTGGCCAGGGCGGCCTCGGCGGCGTGCAGCTGGGCCTGGGCCTGCTCCAGCCGCTGGCGGTAGATGCGGTCGTCGACCGTGGCCAGCAACTGGCCCTGTCTCACGGTCTGGAAGTCCTGGACCTCCACCGCGGTCACATAGCCGGTGACCTGCGGCGCGATCACCGTCACCTGTCCACGCACATAGGCGTTGTCCGTGTGCTGGACGCCGGAGGTGAAGGGCGGCAGCCGCCACGCCCAGAGCACCAGCAGCACGCCGACGACGGCGACGGCGACCAGCAGGACGCTGATCAGCACCCGCTTCCGCGGCGGCTCCGACGGAGCGGCGGAAGGGGGCGGCGCGGGCTGGGGCGCCGGTTGGGGAGGGGCGGAGGCGGGGGCGGCGGTGTCGGTCATGGCGTGTCGGTCGGATCGTAAGGGGGGTCAGTCGATGGCGGCGGCCGCGGCGGCGGTCGCCTCGGCGTTGGCGGCCTGTCGCGCCGCGCGGCGGGCGGCGATGCGGGGCCTGAAATGGTGGAAGGTCACCCACAGACAGCCGAGCGCGGCGAAGGCGGCGATCAGCAGGAAGACGTCGTTGTAGGCCAGCACATGGGCTTGCTGGCTGATCTGCTGCTGCAGCAGAACCTGGCCCTCGGCGGTGCGCAGGGCGGGGTCGCCGATGACGCGGGCGTAGGCGCCGGACAGCTGCTGCAGGCGTTGCACGACGTCGGGATCGCCGAGGCTGATCTGCTCGGACAACTGGTTGGAGTGGAATTTCTCACGCACCGTCTGCACCGTGCCGACCACGGCCGAGCCGAGCAGGCCGCCGACGTTCTGGCCGATGCCGAAGACCACAATGAAGCTGACGAAATTCTGGGCGCCCTTCTGCAGGACCTCGCCCACGCCGGTGATCATGGCGGGGCCGATGAAGAAGGCGGCCGCGAAGGCGAGCAGGGCCTGGCTGAGATACAGCTGGCCCGGACGGGTCAGGACCGTAGCGTGGGAGTCCAGCCAGGCGCCGACGGCGATCAGGGCCAGGGCTATGGCGATCGGCTTGTAGAGCTTGGCCGGATTCATGGTCAGGGCGCTGACGACGGAGCCTGCGGCAGTGGCGATCAGGATCAGCCAGAACAGGCCGTGAAGCTGGTCCGGGCCCAGCCCCATCTGGGTCATCAGGCCGACGGCGCCGTAGGTCTGTTCGGACAGGACGACCCGCACGCCGACGATGATCAGGGCCAGCCGGATGATGGCGGGCCCCGCCATCCACTTCAGGCTGATCAGCGGGGTTTCGCGATTGTACTCGATCACCAGGGCGGCGGTGAGCAGGGCGATGGAGCCGATCAGGGCCCAGCCGACCCAGGCGGCTTCGGTCCACCAGACGATCCGGCCCAGGCCGAGCACCGCGCACAGCAGGGCCATGCCGGGGGCGAACAGGGCGAAGGTCACGAAGTCCATCGGACTGAAGGCCCGGAACCGTTCCGACGGCGGCGTCCTGAGCGCGAAGACCGCCGCGAGGGCGAGCAGGGAAAGGCCCAGTTCGAACACATGGAAGCCCCGCCATTCGGACAGGTCGACCAGATGGTTGGAGAAGATGCGCACCGCCGGCAGGGCGAGGGTCGAGGCTCCGATGCCCAGCACGAGACCCTTCAGCCGGTGCGCCGCGGGGAAGGCCTGGATGGTGTAGAGGATGCCCAGCGTCGACATCGCCGCGGACGCCATGCCGGCGAAGGCCCGGACGATCAGGGTCGACTGGTAGTCCTCGAAAAACAGGCCGCCGATGCTGATCAGGGCATAGGCGCTGATGAAGATCTGGGCGAACAGACGCAGGCCGTACTGCATGCGGAACTTGACCAGCAGCAGGTTCATGCAGGCGTTGGTCATGACGAAGACGACCGGCAGCCAGGCCGCTTCGGTCAGGGAGACGCCCAGGGCGCCGGCCAGTTGCGGCGTGTTGGCCGTGACCATGGCCGCGCCGACACTGCCGGTGGCGGTGACCAGCATGCCGACGGCCAGATAGGCCAGCCGATAGGGCAGGGTGTGGTCCGGCGTGGCGGGCGAGCCGGGGAACATCGGCCGCTCGTGCGGCTTCAGCGTCTGGACGTACTCCGCCCAGGGCAGGTTGAAGTTCCGACGGCTCATGCCCCGTCTCCGGCGCGCGCCCTCACGGCGTCCAGCACAAGCTCCAGCGTGCGACGGGCGATCGCGTTCCGCTCGGCGGGTCTGGCGTTGTGAATGCCGCCGCCCAGCATGGCCGACAGGACCCGGACATCCGAGCCCTTCAGGTCCGGGCGCACCACGCCCGCCGCCTGCGAGACCCTGAGCGACGGCAGGGCCGCCTTGACCATGGCCTGGCGCAGGGGCGTCAGGATGTCCGGCGAGGGCGAGGCGCGAACCACCCCGCCCAGGGCCGTGTTACGCACGAGCCGCGCGGACAGATCGACCAGGAAGTCGAGGAAGGCGTCAGGCGCGGTCGGTGAGGCGAAGGTCTCGCCCAGCTCGGCCACGTCATCCAGCAGCACCGCCAGCGCGATCTCGGTCCGGCCGGGAAAGTTCCGGTACAGGGTCGCCCGCCCCACGCCCGCCCGCTCGGCGATCCGGTCCAGCGGGGCGTCGATGCCTTCCTCGGCGAAGACCACCCGGGCGGCGTCCAGCAGGGCGGCGCGTCGGTCGGCGGCGTCTTTTCGGAGGGGGCGAACCATGATCGCGGCTAAGTGGACACGCGTGTCCACTTATTCAAGAGCCGCGCTGAAACTTTCAGAGCGCGGACTCCAGCGCCTCCGCCAGATCGCCCTTGCCGACAACCTTCACCCGGTCCAGCCCCAGCCACCGGGCCATGAGCCCCAGCTCGGCCGCCAGTCGCGCGGGGGTGTCCGGCGTGGCGTCCGGCTCGCGCCAGGCGGCCTGCACCAGCAGCACCCCGGCCTTGCGATCGGCCTTCAGATCGACCCGCGCGGTGATCGCCTCATCCTCAAGGAAGGGCAGGACGTAGTAGCCGTGCTCGCGCTTGTGGGCGGGGGTGTAGATCTCCAGCCGCACCCGCACGCCGAACAGCCGTTCGGTGCGGTCGCGCGCCCAGATCAGATTGTCGAAGGGCGACAGCAGGGCCTGACCGGCCACCTTGCGCGGCGTCCGCGCGCCCGGCGTCAGGTACGCCGCCTGCCGCCAGCCCGTCACCTTCACCGGCGTCAGCTCGCCCGCCTCGACCAGGTCGGCGATCCGCGCCTTCGTCCCGGCCATGGGCATGCGGAACCAGTCGCGCAGGTCAGCCTCGGTCGCGACGCCGAGCGCCCGGGCGGCGATGCGGATCAGCTCGCGCTGGGCGTCCGCCTCGTCCGGCGTCGGCAGGTCGACGATGCGGGCAGGCAGGGCGCGCTCGGTCAGGTCATAGACGCGCTCGAAGCCGTTGCGGGTCTTCGTCGTGATCATCCCGGCCCAGAACAGCCACTCCAAAGCGCGTTTGCCGTCGGACCATTCCCACCAGCCGGGCTGGCCGCGCGGCCCGCTGGCGAAGTCGCCGCCGGTCACGGGGCCGCGCCGTTCGATCTCGGCCAGCACCCCGTCGATATAATCGCGCCGCTCGCGCCCGAAGCGGGCGATGCCGGTCCACATGGCCCCTTCCTGTGCGCGCTGCATGCGCCAGCGGAACAGGGGCTGAAGCTCCATCGGCATCAATGAGGCCTCGTGGCCCCAGTATTCGAACAGGCTGCGCCGTGGCCCCCAGGCCTCGGCCTCCAGCGCCTCACGCGGATAGTGGCCGAGGCGGGAGAAGGCGGGCAGGTAGTGGGTGCGCGCCACCACGTTGACGCTGTCGATCTGCACCACGCCCAGTTTGCGGACGAGGTCGCGGACATGGCTCCGCCCCGGCGAGGCGGGGCGGGTCCGTCCGAAGCCCTGCGCGGCCAGGGCGATGCGGCGGGCGGTCCTGAGGCTGATCGTTTCGGTCACGCGATCAGCCTAGACCAACTCTCCCGCCACGCCATGTCAGCGGTGGCGGAAAGCGGCTGGTCAGTCGGAAGTGTCAGAATGCGACATCACTTTTAAATTGACAAAGTGATACACGGTCAATAAGTTTATCCTCATTGATCGCTTGGAGATTTTCTATGTCTATTCACAAACGTATTCGCGACGCACGGCTGGCGAAGGATATGAGCGTCAACGCTCTTGCCTTGGCCTTGGGGGTGAGTTCGACGGCGGCATGGAACTGGGACCATGCCAACACCACGCCCAGGCCGGAAATGTTAGAGAAAATTGCCAAGGTGTTGGACGTTGATCTGCTCTATCTGTCGAGCGGGATCATGTCGAAGACCTCCTCTGCACCGACCTCGACCACTCAGGTTCTGGAAGATGCCAAGGCGGCGCTTTCGAAACTTCACGGTGTTCCGGCCAGCAAGATCCGGCTGGAATTCAGTGTTGTTGCATGAGTTAGTACGCGTGCAAGGAAGCGCCGCCCGATAGGGCGGCGTTTCTGCGTTCTGGGGTTTAGTTTTACGGCGTGGCCTGGTCTCGGACCGCAGCCGCCGCCCGGACCAGCTGCACGAACGCCGCGCGGTCGCCGTAGGGATCGTCGCCGCGCGCGCCCTGGGCCTGTTCGACGATCTGGTCCCAGCCGTAGTCGGCGGGCATCCACGGATCACCGCGCAGACGCTGTCCGAAGGCGGCGACCGCGAGGGCCCAGCGGGTGCTTTCCGGCGGCTGGGCCGAGGCGCCCGACGGGCCGCGGTTCGAGACCACCTGCTGGATCAGGCGCGAGCGGTCCTGGCCGGGAAGCTTGTAGCGGACCTGGACGAAGCCGATTTCGCCCGCCGGATCGCCGCCCCCCACCTCGACGCGGTTGCGGTCATAGCGGCGCTCGGGGATCTGGCTGGGGCCGCCGACCGGGGTGATCTCGTACAGGGCCGTCACCGAGGCGCCCGAGCCGACCTCGCCCGCATCGACGCGGTCGTTGTTGAAGTCGGCCTCGCTCAGCAGGCGGGTCTCGTAGCCGATCAGCCGATATTCGGCGACGCGGGCCGGATTGAACTCGACCTGGATCTTTACATCGTCGGCGATCGGGAAGGCGCCGCGATCGAACATCGGACCGAACAGGCGACGGGCCTCGTTCAGGTCGTCGACATAGGCTGCTGTCCCGTTTCCGGCCTGGGCGATCGTCTGCATCCGCTCGTCCTGGTAATTGCCCCGGCCGAAGCCGTAGACGGACAGGTAGATGCCGGTCTCGCGCTTGGCGGCGATATAGTCCTCCAGCCGTTGGTTCTCGGTGACGCCGACGTTGAAGTCGCCGTCGGTGAACATCAGGATGCGGTTGACCTTGTCGCGACCGAAGGCGGCTTCGGCCTGCTGGTAGGCGTTGACCATGCCCTGCGCCCCGGCGGTCGACCCGCCGGCGTTGAGGGCGGCGACCGCGCAACGCAGCTTCAGCTTCTGGTCGCCCGGGGTCGGGCCGACGGCGGTGCCGACATCCGAGGCGTAATAGGTGACGGCGACCCGGTCCTGCGGCCGCAGGCGGTCGATGATCAGGTTCATGGTCTGCTGGGCCAGGGCCAGCTTGTCGGGCGAGTGCATGGAGCCGGACACGTCGACCATGAAGGTCAGGTTCAGCGGCCGGCGCTCGCCTTGCGGAAGCTCATAGCCCTGCAGGCCGACATGCACGATCTGACGGCCCGGCGACCAGGGCGAGGCGGCGACCACGGTGGTCACCGCAAACGGCTCGCGTGAGGACCGGGGGCGCGCGTAGCCGTAGTCGAAATAGTTGACCAGCTCCTCGACCCGGACGGCGTCGGCGGGCGGAGTGCGGCCGTCGTTGATGAACCGCCGCACGTTTGAATAGCTGGCCGTGTCCACGTCGATCGAGAAGGTCGAGACGGGCTCGTCGGCGACCCGGCGAACCGGATTGGGCGCGGCGTCCGGATAGCGCTCCGTGTCGGGGCTGGGCGGCTGGCCGGGGACCGTCGCGAGATTGTCCACGACAGTGGACTGGCCGGTGGTCAGCAACCGTTCGCGATCGACACTGACCCGAGGGGTGGGCGAGTTCGCCGGATCGCGTTGAAGACGGCTGCCGGTGACGACGACGTCCTCAACACCGGTCGGCCGCGCCGTTGGTGGAGGCGGCGGCGGCGGCGGCGGAGGCGGAGGCGGGGGCGGGGGTGGTGGGAACGGAGGCGGCAGCGAAGCTTCAATGGGGGCTCCGGACGACCGGGGCATGCCGGGGCGCGACGGCATCACGGGCGGGGTCGGGCGGGTCAACTCGATCCCGACCTCCCGGCAGGCGGCGGCCGAGACCTCGCCGTCCCGCGCGAGGCTGCGCTGCGGCGCGGTGATCGGTGCGGGCGCGGCGCCGATCGTCATGACGGCGCTCAGGGTTACGGCGGCGGCGGACTTCAACGGGTGGGCGGGCATGGCGTCTCTCCCCTGTGTGACGGCGGCATCTGGCCGGTCAGCATCAGGCCAAACTGTGGCGGCCGACCCTGACGAACCCTGACAGGACGGGCTGGCGCGCGGGCCCTGCGCACCCCACTATGGAAGCTTCGCGCACAGGGGGATGGCGATGGCGGAAGCGGCTGGCGGACTTGAGCTGGGGCATGTTGCCGCCCTGCTGGCGGCGGGCGTCGTGGCCGTGCCCCTGTTCCGGCGGCTGCAACTGGGCTCGGTGCTCGGCTATCTGGCGGCCGGTCTGGCCATCGGCCCGTTCGGCGTCGGCCTGTTCAGGGAGCCGGAGACCATCCTGCACGTCGCCGAGTTCGGCGTGGTCATCTTCCTGTTCATCATCGGGCTTGAGATGCGGCCCAGCCGCTTGTGGAGTCTTCGCAAGGACATCTTCGGCCTGGGCGTGGCGCAGGTGCTGGGCTGCGGCCTGCTGCTGACCTTCACCGGCATGGCGGCCGGGCTGGCGGCGCCGGTCGCCTTCATCGCCGCCATGGGGTTTGTGCTCAGCTCCACCGCCGTGATCATGCAGATGCTGGACGAGCGGGGGCAGATGGGGTCCCCGCAGGGCAGCCGCGCCATCTCCATCCTGCTGCTGGAAGACCTGGCCATCGTGCCGCTGCTGGCGGTGGTGGCGATCATGGCCTCGGTGATGGGACTGGCGGGCGAGGGCGGGCCGCCGCTGTGGCGCACCCTGCTTCTGGCCGTCGGCGCCATCGCCGTCGTCCTGTTCGCCGGCAAATTCCTGATGAACCCGGTCTTCCGCATCCTCGCCCGCTACGGCGGTCGGGAGGTGATGACGGCGGCGGCCCTGCTGGTGGTGGTCGGGGCGGCCTGGCTGATGGACCTCGGCGGCCTGTCGATGGCCATGGGCGCCTTCCTGGCCGGGGTCCTGCTGTCGGAATCGACCTTCCGGCACCAGCTGGAGGCGGACGTCGAGCCCTTCCGCGCCATCCTTCTGGGCCTGTTCTTCCTCAGCGTCGGCATGTCGCTCGACCTGTCGGTGGTTCTTGCCGAATGGCAGGTGGTTCTGGGCGGGGTGATCGCCTTCATGGCGGTGAAGGCCGTGGCCATCTACGGCGTCGCCCGCATCTTCAGGGCCAGTGAGCGGGAGGCGGTCGAGCGGGCCGTCCTGTTCGCCCAGGGGGGCGAGTTCGCCTTTGTTCTCTACAGCGCCGCCCTCGCCAGCGGGGTCTTCGACGCCCGGATCGCGGCCATTGCGAGCGCCGTGGTCATCCTGTCGATGATGCTGACGCCGGTGACGACCATTCTGGTCAGCCGTCTGATGCCCGCCGAAACCCTGAACCCGGAAGAGGCCGACGGCGTCGACAAGGCGAAGAACCTGCGCGAGCGGGTGCTGATCATCGGCTTCGGCCGCTTCGCCCAGGTCGTGTCCCAGCCCCTGCTGGCCCGGGACGTGGACGTCTCCATCATCGACATGGACGTGGAGATGATCCAGGCGGCCGGGAATTTCGGCTTCAAGGTCTATTACGGCGACGGAACCCGGCTGGACGTGCTGCGCGCCTCGGGCGTGGACAAGGCCGAGACGGTGCTGGTCTGCGTCGACAAGCCCGAGGTGGCCGACCGGATCGTCGAGCTGGTCAAGGCCGAGTTCCCGCTGACCAAGCTGTTCGTCCGCGCCTACGATCGCGGCCACGCCATCCGTCTGGTGCAGGCGGGGGTCGAATACCAGCTGCGCGAGACCTTCGAGAGCGCCCTGGTGTTCGGCTACCAGGTGCTGATCGATCTGGGCTTCACCCACGAACAGGCCGAGGAGACCCTGGAGGACGTCCGGCGGCGGGACGAGGAACGGCTGTCGATCCAGATGGTCGAGGGCATCACCGGCGGGCGATCCCTGATGCGCGGCAACATCCGCACCACCCGACCCGAGCCCTACATCAAGCCGCGTCGCGAAGGTCAGGCGCTCAACGACGAAGCCGCCGAGGCGCTGGAAGACGAGGACGAGCGCGAACGATCCGGCGTCTGACGGGACCGTTCGACGCATTCGCAAGGTGTCAGGATTGTGTCTGGGGAGGTTGTCGCTAAGGTCCGGCAGCTCTTGTTTCCCAAGGACCCAGTCAATGAAGCTTCGCGCCGTATCGCTCGCCGCCCTGATCGCCGTCACCTCGCCGGCCATCGCCTTCGCACAGCATGCCGGTCACGCCGCGCACGCTCCGGCCGCGCAGGCGGCGGACCTGCGGGCCGCGCCGGTGTCGGAGCTGGTGTCCGAGGTCAATATCCCGTGGAGCCGCTTCCAGCTGGACAACGGCCTGACGGTGATCGTCCACGAGGACCGCAAGGCTCCGGTGGTCGCGGTGTCGGTCTGGTACAACGTCGGCTCCAAGGACGAGCCCGCCGGTTCGACCGGCTTCGCCCACCTGTTCGAGCACCTGATGTTCGGCGGCTCGGAAAATGCGCCGGGCAGCTACCTCGGCCGCATGCGCAATCTCGGACCGTCGAACCTGAACGGCACGACCTGGTTCGACCGCACCAACTATTTCGAGACGGTTCCGACCCCGGCGCTGGAACAGGCCCTGTTCCTTGAGAGCGACCGCATGGGCTACCTGCTCGGCGAGGTGGGGCAGGAGGTGCTCGATCTGCAGCGCGGCGTCGTCCAGAACGAGAAGCGCCAGGGCGATAACCAGCCCTACGGCCTGTTCGAGTACGCCCAGCTGGAGGCCCTCTTCCCGGAAGGCCACCCCTACCGTCACTCCACCATCGGCTCGATGGCCGACCTGGACGCCGCCAGCCTGGAGACCGTCCGCAACTGGTTCCGCGAGAACTACGGCCCGAACAACGCCATCGTGGTGCTGTCGGGCGACATCGACGCCGCGACGGCCCGTCCGCTGATGGAGCGCTATTTCGGCGCCATCCCGCGCGGCCCGGTCAATGTGCCGGCGGAAGCCGATGTGCCGACGCTCGCCGCCCCGATCGTGGCCACCATGCATGACCGGGTGGCCAACACCCGCCTGATCCGCAGCTGGGCCGTGCCCGGTCTGCTGAGCGACGACGCCGTGCCGCTCTCGGTCGCCGCCTCGGTGCTGGGCGGCCTCGCCTCCTCGCGCCTCGACAACACCCTGGTGCGTGACGAGCAGAGCGCGGTCTCGGTCTCGGCCGGCCTGCAGGACTTCCACCGCGTCGGCATCTTCGAGGTGTCGGTCGATGTGAAGCCGGGGCAGGACGCCGCCGAGGTCGGCCGTCGCCTTGACGCCATCATGGCCGACTTCATCGCCAACGGTCCGACCGAGGAAGAAGTCTCGCGCGTCGCGACCCAGTACGTCTCGCGCCGCATCCAGAGCCTGGAACAGGTCAACGGCAAGGCCAACGTCCTGGCCGAAGGCCAGCTCTATGCGGGCGATCCTGACCACTACAAGCACGAGCTGGCCCAGTACGCCTCGGTCACCCCGGCCGAGGTCACCGCCGCCATGCGGCGCTGGCTGACCCGCCCGGTCTACGACATGACCATCGCCCCCGGCGAGCGCGAGGCCTATGAGGAGGCTGCGGCGGCTCCGTCCGGCGCGACCCCGGTTCCCGCCGCGGAAATCCAGCGCGTGGCCCGCGATCCGATGCCGACCATCGGCCAGGTGCCGGACCTGCAATTCCCCGCGGTCGAACGCGCCACCCTGTCGAACGGCGTCCGGGTCGTCTACGCGCACGTCGACACCGTGCCGGTGACCCGCGTCGCCGTCGAGTTCGACGCCGGCTTCGCCTCCGACCGCGCGGACCAGCTCGGCGCCCAGGCGATGATGATCGACCTGCTGGACGAGGGCACCACCAGCCGCAACGCCAACCAGCTGGCCGAGGAAGAAGAACGCCTCGGCGCCTCGGTCAACGTCGGCGCCTCGATGGACCGCACCTCGGCGGATCTCTCGACGGTGACCGCCAACCTGACGCCCGGCCTGACCCTGCTGGCCGACGTCATCCGCAACCCGGCCTTCGCTCCGTCCGAGATCGAACGCATCCGCGCCTCGCGTCTTTCGGGCCTGGCCAGTGAACGCACCAACCCGGGCGCCATCGCCGCCCGCGCCCTGCCGCCGCTGATCTACGGCGAGGGCAGCCCCTATGGTCGCTCCTTCACGGGCACCGGCGACGCGGCGACCATCACCGCCCTGACCCGCGCCGACCTGGTCGCCACCCATGACGCCTGGATCCGCCCGGACAACGCCACCATCTTCGTGGTGTCGGACCTGCCGCTGGCGGAAGTGACCCCGCAGCTGGAAGCCGCCTTCGGCGACTGGCGCGCGCCGGCGACGCCGAAGGGGACCAAGGACTTCTCGGCGCCCATCCCGGCCACCACCAGCCGGATCGTCCTGATCGACCGTCCGCAGTCGCCGCAGTCCCTGATCTACGGCGGCGCCGTGCTGCCGGTCTCGGGCACCGACGACCTGCTGGCGCTGAACGCCGCCAACGTCACCCTGGGCTCGGACTTCCTGTCGCGGATCAACTCGGACCTGCGCGAGACCAAGGGCTGGTCCTATGGTGTCCGCGGCAGCGTGAACAGCCTGCAGCACCGCGTGCCCTACATCGTCAACGCGCCGGTGCAGGCCAACCGGACCGGCGAGTCGATCGCGGCCCTGATCGCCCAGTACGACCGCTTCCTCGAGACCGACGGCGTTTCGCCGACGGAGCTGGAGCGGACGATCAACGGCAACACCCGTTCGCTGGCGGGCGGCTTCGAAACGTCGGGCCAGATCCTCGGCGCCCTGCGCTCGAACGCCCTGTACGGCCGTCCGGACGACTATCAGACCACCCTGGCCAGCCGCACCCGCGCCCTGACCGCCGCCCAGATGGACGCCGCGGCCCGTCGCGACATCCACCCGGACCAGTTCGTCTGGGTTGTGGTGGGCGACGCGTCGGTGGTCCGTCCGCAGCTGGAAGCCCTGGGTCTGCCGATCGAGGAACGGCCGATCCGCTGATCCCCGCAAAAGGCCGGCCGGGCGTTCCGTCCGGCCGGTTCATCGCTTTTCGAGGGCCCTTCGGGGCCCTCTTCGCGTTCGGGGGCCGTCTCGCCTATATAGCGCCCTCCTGACCTCCCGTTCCGGCCGACCGTCCCCCGCCATGTCCAAGCCCCTCGACCGCAGGCTGTCCGTCGCTCCGATGATGGACTGGACCGACCGGCACTGCCGGGCGTTCCACCGCGCCCTGTCCGCGCGCGCCCTGCTCTATACCGAGATGGTCACGGCGCCGGCGGTGCTGCACGGGGACCGGAACAAGCTTCTGGGCTTCGACCCGGTCGAGCATCCGGTGGCGCTGCAGCTGGGGGGCTCGGATCCGGTGCAACTGGCCGAGGCCGCCCGCATCGGCGAACAGTACGGCTATGACGAGATCAATCTGAACGTCGGCTGCCCGTCAGACCGGGTCCAGTCCGGCAAGTTCGGCGCCTGCCTGATGCGCGAGCCCGAACTGGTCGCCGACTGCATGGCCGCCATCAAGGGAGCGGTCTCCGTTCCCGCCACCGTCAAATGCCGCATCGGCGTGGACGACCAGGACCCTGAGGTCAGCCTGTTCGCCACCGTCGACGCCAGCGCCGCCGTCGGCATCGACACCTTCATCGTCCACGCCCGCAAGGCCTGGCTGAAGGGGCTGTCGCCGAAGGAGAACCGCGACGTGCCGCCGCTGGACTACGCGCTGGTGCGTCGGCTGAAGCGCGAGCGGCCGCATCTGTCGATCAGCATCAACGGCGGCATCCCCGACCTCGATCAGGCCGAGGCGCATATGGCCGACGCTGACGGCGTGCAGCTGGACGGCGTGATGCTGGGCCGCGCCGCCTATCACGAGCCCGCCCTGCTGGGGCAGGCCGACCGGCGGATGTTCGGGGCGGCCACGGCGGACGTGGACGCCTACGAGGCGCTGGCCCGCTACCGGCCCTATCTGGTCGCGCGGCTGGAAGAGGGGGTGCATCTGGCGCACATGACCCGGCACCTGCTGGGCGTGATGCACGGCCGCGCCGGCGCCCGGGCCTTCCGCCGTATCCTGACCGTCGAAAGCGTGAAGCCGGGCGCGGGGATCGATGTGGTGGATCGCGCAGTCGAGGCGGTGCGCGAGGCCGAGGCCCGGATGGCGGACCGCGAGGATGCGGCCTGACTGCCGCCCTGCGGCGGGAATGTCACAGCGTGGCCTTTGTCGAACGGCGTCCGGCCGGAGGGGGAACCGCGGAGTCCCGGCCGGCATTGGCTTGGCAGGAGAACTGTCATGCCCAAGCGCACGCCGCCCGCCCGGTCCAGTCTGCGTCTCGTTCAGGCCGAGGCTGAAATCTACGATCTGATGCGTCAGCCCGAGACGACGGCCGACCGCGTCAAACGCCTGCAGCTTGAGGCGCGGGCGCTGGCGGTGGAGCAGGTCGAGGCGCTTGAGGCGGCCCTGATGCAGGCCGCGGCCCTGGCGCGGGAGATTTCCGAAGGCGGCGACGCCTACCCGGTCGGCGCGCGCGAGATCGCCGGGCGCCTGGCGTCGGACCTGCCGTCGAAGTCCGAAACCCTGAAGGCGATCGTCGGCCGATCGCTCTGACGGGGCTCAGCGGGTCTTGGCCGGCGCGCCGCCCTTGGCGGGCCAGGCCGCGTCGGCGACCAGCTCCCCGGCCCCGATGAACCGGTCGAGCTGGGCCCGGATGTTGGTCAGATTGACCCCGCCGGTCAGCACCACCGACCGCTCGATGACGTAGTCGTCGCCATCGGCCATGTCGGCGACGAAATTGTTGATCAACTCGGCGTCCAGTTGACGGGCGCGGGCGACGTCATCGATCTCGAACAGGGCGTTGAAGGCCATCTTCTTGCAGCGCATGGACGCGCCGCGTCCGCTGCACTCGTCGCCCTTGATCAGAACCTTCAGCCAGTCGTCGAAGGTGGCGTAGATTTCCAGTGTTCCGTCGTCCGGGCGGAGAACCTCATCGACCACGCCGTTTTCGGCGGTGACCAGACTCCGGCCATCGGCTTCGCTCCAGTCACTCCACACCTGGGCCATGGCGGCGCCGGGCGCGGCGAGAACGACCATGGCCGCCAGCGCGGCCAGACGACGACTGAACATGCAGAATCCCCCTGTCCGATGCAGTCCAGCACACCCCGCGTCGCGGGAACAGACCGGATCAGGCGAGAAGATCGTCGTATTCGGGATGCCGGCGATGCCACAGGACCGCATAGCTGCACCGCGGTCGCAGCCGGAGACCCTCGGTGCGGGCGTGGGCGGCGAGGGACTGCATGAAACGCCCGGCCGCACCGCCGCCCCGCAGGGCGGGGTCGGCCTCGACGTGGAGGATCACCCGAACGTCGTCATGGACGGCATAGTCGGCGAACACCGTGCGGGTCTGGCCCGAGGCGTCGGTGAAGTCCTGCTCGAAGCGGTGCGCGTCGGGAAGGTCTCGAAGGGCGGTCATGCGGCGCTCCTGGTCGTCGGGGGTTCAATCCCCGGCGGGCCGCGGCGTTCCCGGGTCAGACCCACCAGCCGCGCGGGCGGGCGATGGGCTTGCCGGACTTCAGCATCCAGACGCCGGTCGCCCCGCGCAGCACCACCCAGAGGGCGGCCAGGAAGAGCAGGGGCACGCCCAGGCCGAACGGCGCGGCCAGCAGGATCACGCCGGCCAGCACCGCGACGGCGGCGGCCCACAGGGTGCGCTGCTGGAAGATGAAGTGTGACCGGGTCAGGTCGTCCTCGGGCGCCGGACGGCCGGTGACCGCCAGCAGGGCGATGACGGCCGACACGCCCACGGTCGGCACAGCCAGCAGGATCAGGGCGTAGACGGCGTAGACGCCGGTCCCGCCGCCGGGCGGGTCCTGCACCGTCTCGCGCACCCGCGAGCGGCCGGTGAAGCCCGGGGTCGGCTGGAAGATCGACTCGGCGGACGCAGGCGCGGCCTTCGCCGGGGGCGGGATCACCGGCTCCGGCGTCTCGATCACCGGCGGGGGATCGAACAGGTCGGGCTCGGCTTCGGACGATGCGGGTTCGCTCGCGGGCTGGGGGGGCGCGTCGGGTTCGACCTCAGCCCCAGTCTCGGGGGTCGGTTCGGGCGGGACCTCGCGCGCACGTCCCTGCAGCGACGCCGCCGAGGAGAAGCCGACATGATCATCATGATCATCAGGGTGTTGCGGATCGCCGGGTTCGGCCATCGGAGGTCCTTCAAGTCCGTCGTCAGGTATGACGGCCTCGCTCGCGCCGCGCAACCTGTCGCGTCCGGCGGTCAGCGCGCCAGCACCAGTTCACAGCCCGGCACCGTGTCGCCGCCGAGAGCGCCCGGCTTGTCGATGCGCACGGTGCAGCGCCGCACGCGCAGGTCTTCCAGCAGGGCCAGGGCCAGCCGCTCGGCGAAGGTCTCGACCAGGCCGATGTGGCCCTCGGCCACGATGGCGCGGGCCGCCTCGGCCACCGCCTCATAGTTGATGGTGTCGGCCAGCCGCTCGATCGGCGCCGGGGTCAGCTCCAGCGTCACATCGATGACCAGCCGCTGCAGCCGGCCGTGTTCGTGGTCATAGACGCCGATGCCGGCCTCGACCGCCAGCCCGCGCACGAAGACGGTCAGGGCCTCCCGGACGGGCGCGCCGGAGGCGGGGAAGGGAAGGGGGGACAGGGGCGCCACGGCCTACTCCACGATGTCCGGGGTCTGCCAGGCCAGGTGCTGGCCCCCGTCGACGGCGATCATCTGGCCCGTCACCAGGTCGGCTTCAACCAGCCAGCGCACGGCGGCGGCCACGGCTTCGGGACTGCCGGCCTTCCGCAGGGGCACGGCGGCGGCTTCGGCGGCGAAGTCGGCCGCGCTCTGGTGGATGGACGGGAGGGTCGGCCCCGGCCCGACGCCGTTGACGCGGATGCGCGGCGCCAGGGCCTGCGCCATGGTCCGCGTCGCCCACCACAGGCCGTTGCGCGACAGGGCGTAGGAGAAGAAGCGAGGATCGGGCTTCAGCACCCGCTGGTCCAGCAGATTGACGACGCAGCCGCCGTCCGGCGCCTGGGCCGCGAAGGCCTCGGCCAGCACGATGGGGGCCCGCAGATTGGTCTCGATATGGGCGTCCCAGCTGTCGCGACCCAGACCGCCGACCCGGTCGTCCTCGAAGACCGAGGCGTTGTTGACCAGCACGGTCAGCGGGCCGAGGGCCTCGACGGCGGCGGGAACGACGCCGCGCACTTCGGCCTCGACGGACAGGTCGCCCTGAACGGTCGCGGCGCGGCGGCCCAGGGCGCGCACGTCTTCGGCCACGGCCCCGGCCGCGTCCCCCGATCCGCGATAGTGGATCACAAGGTCGAAGCCGGCGCGCGCCAGCTCCAGACAGATCGCCTTGCCGATCCGCTTGCCGCCGCCGGTGACCAGCGCGACGCCGCGATCGGCGTCGGGCTTAGTCAACCCGGCCGAACTCGATGAAGTTGATGACGCCGATGACGGCGACGAAACCGAGGATGATGTAGAGGGCCAGCATGGAAAGCTCCTTGATGCGACCGGCAATAAAGCGCCCGGCTCCGCTGTTCAAGAACGCATCAGGGCCTATCGTCGCCGCATGACCACCTGGCGCGCGCGCATCGAACCCTTCACCCGGCCCCTGTTCTTCGCCTTCTCCCGTGCGACGCGGGGGATGACCCTGGGCGTGCGCGGGGTGGCCGTGGACGGCGAGGGGCGGGTGCTGCTGGTCAAGCACACCTATGTCCACGGCTGGTGGCTCCCCGGCGGCGGGGTCGAGCGGGGGCAGACGGCCGGGGACGCGCTGATCCGGGAAATGCGCGAGGAGGCCGGACTGATCGTCGAGGAGCGCCCGACGCTGGTCAGCGTCCACTCGAACGAGCGGTATTTCCGGGGCGACCACGTGCTGGTCTACCGGATCGACCGGTTCACGCTGACCGACCGGTCGAGTCATGGCGAGATCGCGGAGATCGGCTGGTTCGATCCGGCGGACCTGCCTGCGGACACCCATCGCGCCACCCGCGCCCGTCTGGCCGAGGTGTTCGGGGGGGCGCCGGTCAGTCCCGCCTGGTGATCTTCCGGCGCGCCAGCATCCGGCCGATGAAGATCAGACCGACCCCGAAGCCGACGGGGAGACCCCCGAAGAGGAAGATGAGGCCGAGCATGCTGAGCCAGGCCTCGGGGGCTCCGACTGAACTGAACAGGCTGACGATGAAGACCACTGAACAGGCGCCGGCCGTCAGGGCGATCAGGACGCCCGCCGCCATCAGCAGCCAGCCGAAGAAGGCGGCCACCGGATTGGGTTTGCCGGTCATCGGGACAGTCTCCCCTGCTCAAGGGCGTCGGCGCCGGGCGCGCCGGGCCGGTAGAAGGTGTTGAAGGTGTCGAACGGAATGATCCGGCCGTCGGGCTGGACGAAGTGAACGCAGGACCGTTTCACCGTACCAAGGTCGAAATTGAACCGGTCCAGGAACTGCGAGACCACCACCCGGAAGGTGTCGGCGTAGCCGACGGACTGCGGCGTCGCCGCCTCCGGCAGGCAGCAGAGCAGGGCGGACAGCTTGTCCGACGTGTCGGTCTGGGCGGTCGACAGCGACAGCAGGTCGAACACCCGGCGCTGAAGCTCCGGATAGGCCTCGAAGGTCACGGTGTTCGGCGCGGCGGCGACCAGCAGTTCGCGCGGGATCAGGCTGGTGACCGGCACGACCTGTTCGCCGTTGCGCAGGCCGTACCCGATGCAGATCTGATCCGGATTGCAGGGCAGGGGGATCAGATCCTCGAGCGCGAAGACGCCGGCCTCGGCGATGCGGCGCCGGACCTCGGTGAGGACGATGCGGTTGGCCTTGGGGTCAAAGCCGTCGTTGCGGCCCGCGTCCTGGATCGGCTGGAAGGTCACGCCGCGCACGCAACGCCACTCCAGGGCGAAGCGGACGATGTCGGCGATCTCATCGTCATTGACGCCCTTCTTCAGGGTGACCACCAGCGTTGTCGAAAGTCCGACCCGCTCCAGCGCCTCCAGCGCCTCCTGACGGATGCCGCGCAGGTCGGCGCCGCGCAGGTCCATCAGGGCGTCCCGCTTCAGGCTGTCGAACTGAAGATAGACCTCGAAGGCCGGGGCGTAGGTCGCCAGACGCTCGGCGAAACCGGGCTCCCGCGCGATCCGCAGGCCGTTGGTGTTGATCATCAGGTGCCGGATCGGCCGCCGGCGGGCCGCGTCCAGGATATCGAAGAACTGCGGGTGGATGGTCGGCTCGCCGCCGGACAGCTGGACCAGGTCCGGCTCGCCCTCCGACGCCACCAGGACGTCCAGCATGGCTTCGATCTCGTCCAGAGGCCGGTGCCCCTGCCGCTTCACCGAGGAGTCCGCGAAGCAGACGGGGCAGCTGAGATTGCACGCCTCATTGACCTCGATGATGGCCAGGCAGGAATGCTGCTCGTGATCCGCGCACAGGCCGCAGTCCCAGGGACAGCCGTGGTCGGTGCGCGTCTGCGGGGCCAGTGGACGGTCGCCCGGCTTCAGCCAGTCCTTCTGCGATTTGTAGTAGGCGACGTCGTCGGCGATCAGGGTCTTTTGCACCCCGTGCTCGCGACAGCGCTTCTGGTAGAAGACCCTGTCGTCCTCGATCAGGATCTTGGCGGGGACCAGCCGGTAGCAGGTTTCACACAGGCTCGTGGTCTGGCCGTGGAACAGATACGGGGCCGCCTTCCTGGAAGGGAGCGCCGCCGCGGCGCTCCTGCCTGACATCCCGTCCATACATCACCCCGCCGTAGACGATCAGCCCGAGGCAGATCAGGTGGAACAGATTGAACGGTCCCGCCACGGTTGGATAGGGCTTCAGGAACTCCCAGACGAAGCGCTGGGCGCCGTACCAGATGCACAGGACGTAGAAGCTGCGGCGCAGGGCCCAGGGCGCCCGGCGCGCGAGGGCGGCGACATAGACCGCCACGAAGGCCAGCATGGCGAGAGCCTCATAGACCTGTACCGGATGGCGGGCGATGTGGTCGCCCAGGTCGACGCCCCAGGGCAGCCGGGTCGGCGTACCGTAGGTCCGGTCCGACAAGCCCTGGAACAGGCAGCCCAGCCGGCCGACGGCGATGCCCAGGGCGAGCGAGCCGGTGAAGACCCCGCCGGTGGAGCCCCGGACCCCACGCGCCAGCTTGTACAGCTCGACCCCGATCACGGCGCCCGCCAGCGCGCCGAGGACGCTGTGGGACAGGGAAGGGCTGGTCGACAGAAGGGTGTTCAGCGAGCCGGACAGCCAGGCTCCGGCCACCGCGCCCGTCACGAGGGCCAGCACATATCCCGGCCCCACGGAGCGCGCGGTCCGCTCCACCAGAGGCCGCAGACGCCACCGGTACAGGGCGGCGCCCAGAGTCGCCCCCGCCAGCCAGCCCAGCAGGTCGAAGGCCAGATGGATGCCGGGCAGGGTGGGGACGACAGTCATAGGTCGGAACAGGACATGTCCGATCGCCGGGAGCAATCGGCTCGACAGGTTTTTCCGCACCGCTACATTTGTGGCGACGGAACGCTACAAATGTAGCGTATAACCGGTTCGGGGGCTTACAATGGAGACTGCTCATGCGTGAACTGCATCGCCGCGCCGCCCTGCTGTCGGGGCTGGCGGCCGTATTCGTGGCCGGAACCGCCACGGCCCAGGACCGGCCCCGTCTTCGCGAGCGGCGGCGTCGCCGCGCCCCGGACCGCGCGGGCGGGAACGGGCGATCTGACGCGCCGCACACGTCGATCTCCACCGGCTCCGATCCGAAGCAGGCCTACGACCTCTATGCGAACGCCGCCGCCACCGGCCCGGTGCTGGCCTTCATCCACGGCGGCGGCTGGTCGATGGGCGACAAGTCCATGGTGCACGACCTGCCGGAGTATGCGCAGCGTCACGGGCTGACTTTCGCGTCCATCGGCTACCGGCTGGTGCCGCAGGTCACACCGCGCGAGCAGGCGCAGGACGTGGCCGCCGCCGTTGCGGCTCTCAGGCGCACCCATCCGGGCCGCCCGCTCTTCCTGATGGGCCATTCGGCGGGCGCACACCTGGCGGCCCTGGTCGGGACTGATCCGACCTGGCTCGCCGGTCAGGGTTTGCAGCCGTCCGATCTGGCGGGCGTCATCCTGCTGGACGGCGCGGGCTACGACGCCACCGGGGACCGCGGGGACGGCTATTCCGGTCGTCTGCTCGGCCATCTGTACGACGCGGCCTTCGGCGACAACGCCGCCGCCCTGTCCCCGACGCTGCTGGTCCGCGCCGGTGTGACCTATCCGCCCTTCCTGATCTTCCACATTTCAAGCCGTCAGGATTCGCGCGGGCAGAGCGAGGCCCTGGCGCAGGCGCTGAACCGCGCGGGCGGCCGCGCCGAAGTGGTCGTTGCGCCGGACGACAGCCACCGCGACATCAATGTCGAGTTCGGTCAGGCGGGGGATGCGGAGGGAGAGCGCGCCGCCCGGTTCATCCTCGGTCGCTGAGACCCGGTGCGCGCCGTCGACAACGGTGATAGCCATGGCGGCATGAACCCGATGCTGTTGTCCATGATCGCTGTCGTCTTCGCCGGCGGCGCCACCGCGCTTCAGGCGCCGACCAATGCGAAGATGATGACCGCCGTCGGCTCGCCGGTGAACGCGGCCTTCGTTTCCTTCGCGGTCGGAACTGCGGCGCTCGGCATCATCGCCATGATCCTGCAGGCCAGGCCGGACCTTACCGCCGCGCGCGCCCTGCCCTGGTATGCCTGGATCGGCGGGCTGTACGGCGCGATCTTCGTGGTCGCAGCCGCCTGGGGCGTGCCGCGTCTGGGCGTCGCCCTGACCATCACCCTGATGGTGGCGGGCCAGCTTCTGATCGGCCTGATCCTCGATCATTTCGGCGCCTTCGGCACGCCGCAGAACCCGATCAGCCTCGGCCGCATGGCCGGTGTGGCCCTGGTCATCGCCGGCGTCGTGATGGTGCGCCGGTTCTGATCGACTGCTGACGCTTCGCGACAGCGCGGGGACGCCTATATTGGCGCGGATGACCGAGGAGACGCCCGCCACCGATTCGCCCCTGCAGGCGGCCGACCTGATCCGGGACGAGGCGCGCCGCGCGCCGGACAAGCCGGGCGTCTATCGCATGTACGGCGAGGACGGGGCGTGCCTGTATGTGGGCAAGGCGCGCAGTCTGAAGAAGCGGATCCTCCAGTACGCGCAGGGGCGGTTCCACACCCAGCGCATCGGCCTGATGGTCTCGCTGACCCGCGCGATGGAGCTGGTGGTGACGGCGTCCGAGACCGAAGCCCTCCTGCTGGAATCCAACTTCATCAAGAAGCTGAAGCCGCGCTTCAACGTGGTGCTGCGGGACGACAAGTCGTTCGCCGAGCTGATGATCCGCCGCGACCACCGGGCGCCCCAGGTCCGCAAGCATCGCGGAGCCCACACGATCAAGGGCGACTATTTCGGCCCCTTCGCCTCGACCTGGGCGGTGAACCGGACCCTGACCACCCTGCAGAAGGCCTTCCTGCTGCGGTCGTGTTCGGACAGTGTCTACGAGACCCGCACCCGGCCCTGCATGCTCCACCAGATCAAGCGCTGCTCGGCCCCGTGCACCGGGCTGATCTCGCTTGAGGACTATGAGGGTCTGGTCGACGAGGCCGAGGCCTTCCTGCGCGGCAGGTCGCGGGCGGTGATCGGCCGTCTCTCGGCCGAGATGCAGGCGGCGTCCGACGAGATGGATTTCGAACAGGCCGCCCGCGTCCGCGACCGCATCCGGGCCCTGTCCGCCATTTCCATGGAGAATTCGGTCAGCGCCGAGGGCGTGGCCGAGGCCGACGTCTTCGCCCTGCATTCCGAAGCCGGTCAGGCCTGCGTGCAGGTCTTCTTCTATCGCGGCGGCCAGAACTGGGGCGGCCGCGCCTACTTCCCGCGCGTCGACCGGGCGGACACCGATCCTGAAATCCTCGCGGCCTTCCTCGGGCAGTTCTACGAGGACAAGCCGGTGCCCCGGCAGATCCTGTCCAACATCGTCCCGCACGAGAAGGAACTGCTGGAGGAGGCCTTCTCGATGAAGGCCCGGCTCGATGACGGCCGCCGGGTGGTGTCGATCGAACGGCCCCAGCGCGGCGACCGCAAGGCGCTGGTCGACCACGCCCTGACCAATGCGCGCGAGGCCCTGGGCCGCAAGCTGGCCGAGAACTCGGCCCAGTCGAAAATCCTCGACGAGCTGTGCGAGGCCTTCGGGCTGGAGAGCCGGCCGGAACGGATCGAGATCTACGACAACGCCCACATCCAGGGGACCAACGCCGTCGGCGGCATGGTGGTCGCCGGTCCCGAGGGCTTCCGCAAGAACCAGTACCGGAAGTTCAACATCCGGGGCGATGAGCTCACCCCCGGCGACGACTACGGCATGATGCGCGAGGTCATGCGCCGTCGCTTCAGCCGTCTGGTCAAGGAAGAGGATGAGGGCGAGGAGGTCGAACGCCCGGACCTGCTGCTGATCGACGGCGGCGCGGGCCAGCTGGCCGAGGTGCTGGCGGTTCTGGCGGACCTGGGCCTGGACGACATCCTCGCCGTCGGGGTGGCCAAGGGGCCGGACCGCGACGCCGGCAAGGAGCATTTCTTCATCCCCGGCAAGCCGCCCTTCATGCTGCCGCTGAAGTCGCCGGCGCTCTACTACATCCAGCGTCTGCGCGACGAGGCGCACCGCTTCGCCAACGGGGCGCACGCCACGCGCCGGTCCATGGATATCCGGAAGAATCCGCTGGATGAGATCGAGGGGGTCGGCCCGGGACGCAAGCGGGCCCTGCTGCACGCCTTCGGCTCGGCCAAGGGCGTGGGGCGGGCCTCGGTCGCCGACCTGGTCAAGGTGGACGGGGTCAGCCAGGCGCTGGCCGAGCGGATTTACGGCTTCTTCCATCCCGCCGCACGGGGTTAGGGTCGGGCGGACAGAGCAGCGGAGGACGGGATGAGCGAGTTCGCGCAGGGGACGGTCCACGTCGCGGGAGACGACCTCCGGGAGGCCCTGCAGGCCGATCCCGAGGTGCTGGCGCTCTGGCAGGGGCTGACGCCGCTGGGCCGCAATGAGTTCATCTGCTGGGTCGAGGACGCCAAACAGCCGGCGACCCGCCAACGGCGCATCGGCCGGACTGTGGAGGAGCTTCAGGAGGGCAAGAAGCGGCCCTGCTGCTGGGCCGGCTGCATCCACCGGACCGACAAGGCCCCCGGCCGCTGGCAACAGGCGGTGCTGATCGACGGGGCGGCCCGCAAGGGGCGTTGACGGGACGGCCGGTCCGCCCCTTTCCCCCGGGTCAGGGGATCGCCTATACCGCCGTCATGACCGACCAGATCGCCGCCGGCTATCGCCGCTTCCGCCAAGACCGCTGGCCCGAGGCCCGCGCTGAATATGAGGCGCTCGCCAAGGGGCAGCAGCCGCATACCCTGATCGTCGCCTGTTCGGACAGCCGCGCCGACCCGGCCCTGATCTTCGACG
Organism: Brevundimonas sediminis; assembly: GCF_048799765.1. Classification (NCBI taxonomy): domain Bacteria; kingdom Pseudomonadati; phylum Pseudomonadota; class Alphaproteobacteria; order Caulobacterales; family Caulobacteraceae; genus Brevundimonas; species Brevundimonas sediminis. The sequence goes on along the minus strand of NZ_JBLYQK010000018.1, from coordinate 20,411 downwards.
CCGCCCCGGGCGAGCTTTTCGTGGTGCGCAACGTCGCCAACCTGGTGCCGCCCTATGAGCCGGACGGCCATCTGCACGGTGTGTCGGCGGCGCTGGAATTCGGCGTCAAGGTGCTGAACGTGTCGCGCATCGTCGTCATGGGCCACGCCTCCTGCGGCGGGGTGAACGCCATGATCCACGGCGCGCCGGACAATGTGCAGGACTTCGTCGCTCCCTGGGTCGCGCAGGGCGCGCCGGTGGTGCGTCGCGTGTGCGAGGAAGTGTCGCCGGAAGGGCAGGGGCAGGCGGCGGAAGAGGCGGTGGTCAAACTGTCGCTGGACAACCTGCGCACCTTCCCGTGGATCGCCGAACGCGAGGCGGAGGGCACGCTGAAGCTGATCGGGCTGCATTTCGGCATCGCCGATGGCGTGCTTCGCGCGTTGCAGGGGTCAGGGCGGTTCAAGCCGCTCACCTGAACCGGTTTGACGCCTCGCCTCGCCGGGCGAAGCGTGGCACACCGGAGGTCCGTTTTCGGAAGGCCGCGATGACCCCCACCCACCACGCCAATCCCATCCCCAATATCCTGACCGGCCTGCGCCTCGCGGCCGGGGTGGTGATGTTCCTGATGCTGGCGGGCGCCGCCCCCGGCTTCATGGACAGCTTCCTGTCGCCCCAGCAGCAGCTGAGCTTCGGCGTCTGGGCCTTCTGGATCTTCGCCGTCGCCGCCTCGACCGACTGGGTCGACGGCTTCCTGGCGCGTCGCTGGCACGCGACCACCCGCTGGGGCGCCATTCTGGATCCGATCGCCGACAAGGTCCTGATCACGGGCGCCATCCTGGGCGTGCTGGCCTCGGGCTCCCTGCCGGGGATCGCCATCCCCTGCGGCCTGATCCTGTTCCGCGAGTTCGCCGTCTCGGCCCTGCGCGAAACCGTGGCGGGCAAGGTCAAGCTGCCGGTCACCCTGCTGGCCAAGTGGAAGACCACCCTGCAGATGTTCGCCCTCGGCGCCCTGCAACTGACCCTGCTCTGGGACGCCTTCGGCCTGACCAACCCGGACGGCACCACCCCGGCCTGGCAGGGCCATTTCGAGACCTTCGCCGTCGCCCTGACCTGGGTCGCCGCCGTCGTGACCCTGTGGACCGGCTGGCAGTATTTCTCCAAGGCCCAGCAGAAGATGAGCCAGCTGTAGGTCGCGGCATTGGGTGAAGAGTGAAGGGTGATTTTTGAGGAGCGCGGACCGGGGCCTTGTGACCGGACGCGGCAATAAAAAACCCCGTCCGGTTCGACCGGGCGGGGTTTTCTCTGTCCGGAGAGTGCGGCGGAGCGGAGCCGCTACTCACCATTCACTCTTCACCGGGGCTCAGCGAACCCCCAGCTCCTCCACCAGGCGCTGCATGCCGTAGACATCGCGCAGGGCCGTGGTCACCGCGCCGGTGGTCACGATGACCGAGCGGTTGACGTTGCGGTCGTAGCCGTAGGCGTTGCGCTGGGTCAGGACGGTGGAGTCGAAATTCGCCCCCACGATCTCGCCCGCCGCATTGACGACCGGCGAACCCGACGAGCCGCCGATGGTGTCAGACGACACCGCCATGTTCAGCACGGTCGAGCCGTCGATGCGACCGCGCGCGGCCAGCAGCTTCGGAGCCACGTCGAACGGGGCGGCGCCCGTCGCCCGGTCCCACAGGCCGCTGAAGGTGGTGAAGGCGCCGAAGCGCTGACCCGGAACGTCGGTGCCCTCGATCTGGCCGTAGGTCAGGCGCAGGGTGCCGGTGGCGTCCGGGTAGACGGTGTCGCCGTAGGTCTGGAAGCGCAGGGCGGCCAGTTGCTCGGAGGCCCGGTCGGTCGGGGCCTGCACCTGCTCCTCCCAGGCGGCGCGGACCGCGCGGGTCGGCTCCTGGAGACGCAGCAGGTACTGGATCAGCGGATCGTCGGAGGCTTCGATGGCCGCCAGTCCGCCTTCCCACAGCGCGCGGCGCACAGCCGGATCGGCCAGTTTCGTGCCCTCGATCAGGCGGGCCGACAGGCCTTCCGGCGACTCATTGCCCAGCAGGACACGGACGTTCGGATTGTCGACCGTCAGCCATTCGCGGGTCTTGGACAGCCACCATTCCATCCGGACCTGCTCCAGGCCGGAATAGACCGGGCGTTCGGCGAACAGGGCGTTCTGCACCCCGGCCAGACGGCTGTCCGCGTATTCGGGCAGGCGCTCGGCCGACGGCTTGCCGCGTTCCTGTGCGCCACGCACCAGCGTCCGGGCCCAGGAGAACAGCTGCGAGCCGCCGCCGACCGGCGTGGTGCCGATGCCGGTGCCGCCTTCCAGCAGGGCGTAGGCCGGATAGCTCTCACGCAGGATCGGCTGGACGCCGGTCAGGGTGGTCCACGGATTGTCCGCTCCCACGCCGGCTTCGGCGCGGCTGCGGAAATCGGCCTCCTGCTCGGCTTTCATCGCCATGAAGTTGGCGTCGGTCAGGGCGCGCATCCGGCCCAGACCGCGCTTGTAGGTGTTCTCGATCGAGACGATCGGGTCCATGGCCTCGAAGGCCTGCCGCTCGCCCTCTTCCGAATAGCGGATCAGGCGGCCGCGCAGTTCGGATGCGATCAACTGGTCCATCGGCAGGACCACGTCACGCACGCTGAACAGCTGGTCCTGGGTCAGCAGGCGCTGGGTCGAGCCCGGGCTGCCTGACACGAAGACCGGCGTGCCCTCGACAGGGCGGTCGGCGTTCCACTTGAAGTGAACCGGCGTCTGCGCGGGCGCGCCGTTCTCGTACAGTCGGATGAAGGCCGCATCGATGGCGAAGCGCGGGAAGCTGAAATTGTCCAGGTCGCCGCCGAAGGTCGCCGCGCGATCCTCGGGCGCCCAGGCCAGACGGACGTCGGAGTATTTCTTGTAGGTGTAGAGCTTGAACTGGCCGCCCCGGTACAGGGTCACGACCTGGCAGCGTCGGTTCGGATCGCCGCCGCAGGCTTCCTGCTCGATCCGGCTGGCCTCGGCGTCGCGGGCGCGGGTGAAGGCCTGACCCGACAGGCCGGCGCCGGCGGCATGCATGCGCTGGGTGACGTCCGTGATCTCGGTCAGGATCTCGGCCGTGCCGCCGGGGCATTTCAGCTCCTCCTCGCGGGTGCGGGGCGTAAAGCCGGTCTCGGCGTAGTTGATCGCCTGGGTCGAGAGGTTCGCCACGCAGGTCGCGACGCAGTGGTTGTTGGTCATCACCAGACCCTCGGCCGACACCAGACCCGCCGAGCAGCCGCCGAACTTCACCGAGGACAGGCGGACCCGGTCCAGCCAGGCCTGATCGATGTTGGTGCCCAGCGTCTGGTTGGCGCGGGCGATGGGGAAGTTGTCGAAGGTCCACATGCCTTCCTCGGCCTTCGCGGCGGAGCCCGCGGCGAGGGTGAGGACGGCGGCGGCGAGGGCAGGGGTGAGGTGACGCATCAGAAGACTCCGGCGGGCGGCGGGGCGCCCCGTTGTTGCGGCGGACCATGAAACCAGAAGGGGCCGCCCGGCAAGTGCGGACGGCCCCCTTGAAGGTTCGACGATGTCGCGCCGGTGTCAGCGGCGGCGACGTTGCGGACGGTCGACGTTCAGCTCCTGCAGGATGCGCGGCATCGGATAGATGTTGCGCAGGGCCTCGGTGATGGCGGCGGTCGAGACGGTCACCGTGCGGTTCAGCTCGGGATCATAGCCGAACGAACCGCCCAGGGAGTGGATGTTGCCGTCGAAGGCGGCGCCGATCACTTCACCGTTGGCGTTGATCACCGGCGAGCCGGAGTTGCCGCCGATGATGTCGTTGGTCGAGGAGAAGTCGTAGACGACCTCCTTGTTCACCCGGGCCTCGTTGTCGATGAAGGCCTGGGCCAGGTTGAACGGCTCCGAGCCGGTCGCGCGCTCATAGGCGCCGCCCATGTAGGTGAAGGCCGGGACGGTCACGCCGCGATAGGTCCAGCCCTGAACCTGGCCATAGGAGAGGCGCAGGCTGAAGGTGGCGTCGGGGTACAGGTTGGTGCCGTAGACCGCGAAGCGGGCCTGGGCGACCTTCTCGGCGGCGCGGGCCGTCGGGGCGTTGACCTCGGCGTTCCAGCGGGCGCCCACGGCGGCGGCGGCCTCGTCATTGGCCAGGACGAAGGCCAGCAGCGGATCGGCCGCGGCCAGCTGTTCGGTGGTCAGGGTCAGGGCCTCGGCGCGGAAGGCCGGGTCGCCCAGCCTGGTGCCCGAGATCAGCCGGTCGGCCAGGGCTTCGGGGCTTTCACGGCCCAGCAGGGCCTTCACCTGCGGATTGTCGACCGTCAGATACTCGCGGGTCTTCGACAGCCAGTAGCGCATACGGATCTCTTCCATATCCGTATAGATCGGGGTCTCGGCGGCGATCGCCGCCGACATCCGGGCGCGCTGCTCGGCGGTCAGGCTGGTGTTCTTCGCGGCGCGGACGATGGCGCGGGCATAGGCGTAGAGCTGCGAGCCGCCGCCGGCCGCCTGCTCGAGCTGGCGGTACGGCAGGTACAGGTCGCGGGCGGTGGCCTGCACACGCTCCAGGTCGGCCCAGGGGTCGCCGATCCGCTGCAGCAGGGCGGGATCCGCCGAGACACGGGCGCGCAGTTCGTTTTCTTCCTCGCGCTTGCGGCCCATGAAGGTCGGGTCGGTCAGCGCCCCTTGCTGGCCGTAGTAGACCTTGAAGCTGTTCTCCAGGCCGAAGATCGGGTCGAACGAGACGCGCTTGGCCTCGTCGCCGGTCAGCGAGTACTCGAGCAGGCGGCCGCGCAGTTCCGAGTTCTGGATCAGGGTCACCGGCAGCTGCTGGTCGCGCAGTCGCTCCAACTGGCTGACGGTCAGCAGGCGCTGGGTGGTGCCGGGGTTGCCCGAGACGAAGGTCACGTCGCCTTCCGACGGGGCGTTCGGGTTCCAGCGCAGATAGTTGTTGCCGACGTTGACCGGGCGACCGTTCTCGTAGGCGCGCAGGAAGCCCGCATCCAGGGCGTAGCGCGGGAAGTTGAAGTTGTCGGGGTCGCCGCCGAAGAAGGCGGCCTGGTTCTCCGGCGCGAAGACCAGGCGGACGTCATCGTACTTGCGGAACTTGTACAGGGCGTATTTGCCGCCGCGGTAGAAGCTGATGACCTGGCAGCTGAATTTCGCGTCGCCGGCGCAGGCCTCGGTCTGGATCCTGCCGATCTCGGCCGCGCGGGCGCTGTTGAAGGCGGCGCCTTCCAGCCCTTCGCCCGCGGCCAGGACCCGGTCGGTGACGTCGACGATCTCGGTCAGCACCTCGGCGGTCTGGCCCGGGCAGCGGCGCTCTTCCTCGCGCGTGCCGGCCATGAAACCGTTCTTCACCAGATCTTCCTGCGGGCTGGACAGCTCCTGCGAGCAGCCGACCACGCAGTGCCAGTTGGTCAGGATCAGGCCTTCCGGCGAGACGAAGGAGGCCGAGCAGCCCTGGATGCGCACCGAGGCGTTGCGCACGCGGTCCAGCCACTGCTGGTCCAGATGCGTGCCGTAGCGCTGGTTCACCGTGGCGATCGGGAAGTTGTCGAAGGTCCACATGCCTTCGTCGGCGCGGGCCGTGCCCGGCGTGGCCATGATGGCCATGACGCCGCCGACGGCGATGATGGACGCGGTCGCCTGGACGGCGGAGCGCAACGAGCGGAACAGCATGCGGGGGGTCTCCTCTGGGTCTGAGCGCGCGTCAGCCCTCGTGAGCCCGTACCTAGCGCCAGACTTCCGCAGTCGTCCACGGCTTAACGCACAGCTGCGTGCCTGAACGGTGATCGCCTTACCCCGATTTAACTTGGCCACAACCTCAGGGGTCGTCACATAACGACCAACGCCGGGGAAATGTCGCACTTCATGTCGCTTGCTCTTTCAACCCTTCTGTATGAATGGCGCCGCTACATGGCGGCTGTGATGGCGCTCGCCCTGTCCGGCCTGCTGGTGCTGGCCATGACCGGCGTCTTCATCGGCATCGGCAAGGGCTTCACCGCCACCATCGAGCGCTCCAGCGCCGACATCATCATCATGCAGCCGGGCGCAAAAAGCCTGATCGGCGGCCCCTCGGGCGTGCCCCGTCGCTTCATTCCGCTGGCCTATCGCAACCCGGCCGTGGTCGAGGTCCAGCCGCTGGACGGCGCGGGCGGCTCGTTCCAGTCGGTGAAGAATGTCGACCCGACCCTGTCGCAGGCGGACCGCGCCAAGATGGGCGCGCCGCGTCAGCAGTATGTGCAGTCGATGGTCATCGACACGACCCCGGGCTCCGTCACGATCCCGACCGACTATTCGCAGGAGCTGGTCGACGCCCTGCGTCAGCCCTACACCGTCGCCATCGACGAGACCGCGACGCGGAAGTTGGGCGTCAATCTCGGCGACCGGGCCCTGTACAACGGCCAGACGGTCACCGTCGTGGGCATCACCCGCGGCTATCCGAACATGATGCAGGCCACCGTCATCATGTCGCGCGACACCCTGCGCATGCTGGGCCAGGCCGACACCGGTCCGCGCGTCGGCCCGCTCATGGTCAAGCTGAGCGATCCCTCGCAGGCCGAGCGGGTCGCCAATGAGCTGAACGTCCAGGGCGACGGCCAGTGGAAGGCCTGGACCCGCCAGCAGCTGGCCGACGCCAATGCCGGCGCCATGTTCGAGGAAGGCATCCTCGTCATCATTATCGGTGGTTGTGTGGTGCTGGGCACCATCATCGGCGTGGCCATCACCTGGCAGACCCTGCGCGGCGCCATCATGGCCAATATCAAGGAGTTCGCCTCCCTGCGCGCCCTCGGCGTCGGCATGGGCAGCCTGCGCCGGATCGTCATGGAGCTCAGCTTCTGGGTCGGCTGTGTCGGGGTCGTGGCCGCGATCGTGCTGACCTGGCTGATCTCGCTGTTCGCCATGGCCAACGCCGTGATCATCGCCCTGCCGTTCGGCCTTCTGCTGATCGTCGGCGGCGGTCTGATCGTCATCGCCATGCTGTCCGGCCTGCTGTCGCTCGGCATCCTCAAGAACAGCCAACCCGCGGACCTGCTGCGATGACCGGTCACACCAAGGTTCACGGCAAGCACGGCGACTTCGCGATCGAGGCCAAGGGTCTGGTCAAGCGGTTCAAGTCCGGCAAGAGCTACGTCGAGGTGCTCAAGGGCGTGGATTTCGACGCCCGCCACGGCGACCTGACCATGGTCATGGGACCGTCGGGGTCGGGCAAGTCGACCCTGATCGCGGCCCTGTCCGGCCTGCTGCGGCCCGAGCAGGGCCGGGTGGATGCGCTGGACGTCGATGACCTGTGGGCCTTCTCCACGGGCAAGATCGACAAATTCCGCCTCGATCACTGCGGCTTCATCTTCCAGGGCTTCAACCTGTTCCCGGCCCTGAGCGCCCTGCAGCAGGTCGAGATCGTGCTCAAATTCCAGGGGCTGTCGGCCGGCGACGCGAAGAAGCGGGCCCAGCTCGCGCTCGAGGAAGTCGGGCTCGGTCATCGTCTGCACCAGCGCCCGACGGCCCTGTCCGGCGGCGAAAAGCAGCGGGTCGCCATCGCCCGCGCCCTGGCCAAGGACCCGCATATCCTGTTCGCGGACGAACCGACGTCGGCGCTGGACGGCGAAAACGGTCAGGTGGTCATTCGCCTGCTGCGCCGCGCCGCCACCGAACACGGCGCCGCGGTCATCTGCGTGACCCACGACCCGCGCCTCGAGGCCTGGGCCGACCGGGTCATCCATATCGAGGACGGCGTCATCATCAGCGACGAACGCCGCACGCCCAATCCTGACGCCGCCCTGGCGTCGCACTGAACGCCTTTCCGGACCGAGAAACGACTATGCGCTTCCTCAAGAACAAATGGCTCTGGATCGGCATCGCGCTGATCCTCGCGATCGTCATCGGCTTCACGGTGGTGAGCGGCAACACGGCCAAGAAAAAGGCTGCGGACGAGAAGGCCGAGGCCGAGAAGGTCGAGAGCCCCTATGCGGCCATCGCCAACGGCAAGGTCGATATCGAGGGCGGCATCATCCAGATCGCGGCCCGTCGCGGCGGTGTCGTGCGCGAGGTGCTGGTGCAGGAAGGCGAACGGGTCGTCGCCGGCCAGATTCTCGCCCGTCAGGAAGATGACGAGCCGCGTCTCGCCCTGCAGACCGCCAACGCCGATCTGGCCTCGGCCGAAAGCCAGCTGCGGCTGATCCAGGTCGACATCCGCACGGCCCGTCGCGAGTTCGAACGTCTCGAGCGCCTCGCCGCCACCAATTTCGTGGCCGCCCAGCGCCTGGATCAGGCCCGCGACGCCATCGCCCAGGCGGAAGCCCGCCTCGGCGCCCAGCAGGCCTCTGTCCAGACCGCCCGCGCGCGTCGCGACCAGGCGGCCTATAATGTCGAGCTGACCATCATCCGCTCGCCCGCCAACGGCCGGATCGTGCGGCGCTACGCCAATCCGGGCGCCGGCGCCTCGACCCTGAACGTGTCGAACATGTTCGACCTCGAGCCCGATGCCCCGCGCATCGCCCGCGCCGAAATCGTCGAGAGCGACATCCCCAACGTCCGCGACGGCCAGCAGGTCGAGATCCAGCCCGAGGGCGATCCGTCCAAGGTCTATGTCGGCACGGTGATGCGGCGCGCCGCCGTCTTCGGCGCCCGCAAGCTGGCGTCGGACGACCCGTCGCAGCGCTCGGACGAACGGGTGGTCGAGGTCGTGGTCTCGGCCGGCGACGCGCCCCTGCTGATCGGCCAGCGCGTCCTGGTGAAGTTCATGAAGCCCGGCCAGGTCGCCGGCGCCCCGCGTCAGGCCGCGGTCGGCGTTCCCGCCAACCGCTCCATGCAGACCCCGGCCCGTCAGGGCTGAGGCCCGGTCAACGCCCGCTGAAGTCCGGCGTCCGCTTCTCCAGAACCGCGGCCACGCCCTCGGCGTGGTCGTCGGTCAGGTGGGCGAGGGCCTGCATGGCGGCGGTCATCTCCAGGATCTGGTCGAAGGTGGCGTCGCGGCCCTGGCGCAGCAGGGCCTTGGTCATGCGCAGGGCGTGCGGGGCCTGGGCGGCGATCTCGCCGGCGGTCTTCATCGCCTCGTCCAGCAGGGCGTCGCCCGGGACCACGCGGTTGACCAGTCCCCACTCATAGGCCGTCCGCGCGTCCACCGTGCGGCCGGTGAACAGCATCTCCGCCGCCCGGGCGTAGCCGACATTGCGCGGCAGCAGCCAGGCCCCGCCGTCGCCCGGCAGGATGCCCAGTCGCAGGAAGGGCGCGCCGAACGCTGCCTGCTCCGAGGCGATGCGGATATCGCCCAGCCCGGCGATGTCGCCCCCCAGGCCCATGGCCGGTCCGTTGATCGCCGTCACCAGCGGGACCTCCAGGCCGTAGAGGGCGCGGACGATCAGCTGCACCTCGCGCCGGTAGCTCTCGCGAATGTCCGGCCCTGCGCCGCCGAAGGCCCCGGCCCTGTCGCGCATGGCCTTCAGATCGCCGCCGGCCGAAAAGGCCCGACCGGCCCCGGTGAGCACCACGCAGCGCACCTCGCGGTCGGCGTTCACCGCCTCGCAGGCGCGGGCGAAGGCGGCCCCGTCGCCGGGATCGGGCAGGGCGTTCAGCCGGTCGGCGCGGTCCAGCGTCCAGAGTTCGATCGGGCCGCGACGTTCGATGTGGATCAGGGTCATGAGGAAGTGGCGAGTGATGAATGGCGAGTGGGTCAGGACCCCGGGGCTGATTCAGTAGTCGCTTGTCCTCCCCGGCCCAACCCGCAAACTCGACCCTCGACCCTCGACCCTCGACCCTCGACCCGCTCAAGCCCCGAGCGCCAGCGGCCCCGACAAAGCAAAAGCCCCGGACCTTGCGATCCGGGGCTTTTCTGTTCTTCAGGCTTGGGGCGCGCCGTTCAGGCGCGCGTGTTACCTGCGTTTCTCGATCTTGATCGGCACGAAGTTCGACGGGTGGCTGATCACGCGATCGCCGGCGCCGTTGGTGTGCTTCGTATTCACGAGCATCCCGCCCCAGAGCGCAAAGCTCATCATGGCGTGCTGCAGGTTGCGGTCCTTATCGTTCATCTGTGATGTCTCCTTTCGTTGAACGATGAAAAGAGACACGTCGTGCTGATCGGGGGTCTCACCGTCATAGTCGTTTCGCGTCATGGTCAAGGTAGATCGCGATCGCGCGAATTGCAACAGCTTTTACTCCGCTAGCGGACCATATTTCGTTCAGATGTCATCAAACGCCTCATCCCCCGCCCGCCCCCCGTCGCCCGTGGCCACGCCGTGCGTGAAGGTCTGCATCGTCGACGGCCCCACAGGCCTCTGCCTGGGGTGCTACCGGACACTGCAGGAGATCGGCGGATGGAGCGCGCTCGACGACGCGCGTCGCGCCGCCATCATGGCCGAGCTGCCGTCTCGCCGGTCGCGGATCGATCCGGCCAAGCTGGGGCCGGCCTGAGCTTAACCCCCCGTCCACCATCCTCCTTCACCGCATCCCAATCGCCCTGTGCGACAGGTGGGACAGCCGCAGGAAGCGGCGGTTGCCGCGGATGCGCGTTCTGATGCGTTTCAATCTGTCCTCTCTCGGCGTGCTCGGTCTCGCCGTCGCCTCGTCACTGACGGTCCTGTGGTGGATGGACCAGGCCGGCCTGCGCGGCGAGGCGAGGGCGGCCGAGCCGGTGGCGATCGCCGCCCCGGCCGTGGGTGGTCCGGCCCGTCTGCCCAAGGCCGCCGACGGCCACTACTGGGCCGAGGTCCGGATTCACGGCCACACGATCCGCGCCATGGTCGACACCGGCGCCAGTGTCATGGTGCTGACCAAGGAGGATGCGGTGCGGCTGGGCCTCGGGCTCAAGCCGGTCGATTTCGACGCCGAACTGGTGACCGCCTCGGGACCGGTCCGCGCCGCGCCGGTGCGTCTGCCGCTGGTCTCGGTCTCCGGCGCCAGCGTGGAACAGGTCGACGCCCTGGTCGTCGCCGAGGGCCTGCCCCACTCCCTCCTGGGCATGAGCTATCTCGGCCGGCTGTCCAGCTTCACGGCCACGCCCGCGGCGATGACCCTGACGCCCTGAGGCGGCCGGGGCGCGCTCAGAGCGCCTTCAGCACCACCGACAGCGCGGTCCCGATCATGTAGAGGGCGAAGATCCGTCGCAGGACCCGCTTGTCCAGCCGGTGCGCCAGTTTCGCGCCCCACGGCGCGACGGCCGTGGTCAGCACGCCCATGATGAGCGCCGCGGGGATGTTGATGTAGCCCAGGCTGAACGGCGGACGGCCGGCGGCGTCCCAGCCGAAGACCAGAAAGCCCAGCGCCGCCGCCCCGCCGATGGCCACCCCGAACCCGGACGCCGTCGCCACCGCCTGATGAATCGGTCGGCCGCAGAGGGTCATCACCAGCCCGCCGAAGCTGCCGCCGCCGATCCCCATCATGGCGGACAGCCCGCCGATGGTGGTCGCCACCACGCGGCGCAGTCCGCCGGTCGGCAGATCCCTGGCCAGGGTGAACCGCTCGGGCAGCAGGCCCAGCTGCAGGCCGATCAGCGCCAGACAGACGCCGTAGACGATGGCCAGCCCTTCCATCGAGGCGACGCCCGCGACGGCCGCGCCGACCAGTCCTCCCAGTCCGACCCAGGGCGTCCAGCTTTTCAGCACGGCTTCGTCCACCGCCCCATGACTGCGGTGCGCTTTCAGGGAGCGCAGCGAGGTCGCGACGATGGTCAGCAGCGAGGTCCCGACCGCGACGTGCAGATTGCTCTCGCCGCCGACGCCCAGCACCTCGAAGGCGTAGAAGAGAACGGGCACGATCACCGTCCCGCCGCCGACCCCGAACAGCCCCGCGACCAGCCCGCCCGCCAGCCCCGCCGCGACCAGCGCCGCCAGCAGGATCAGGATCTCGGACAGGGGGAGGGCGGTCATGGGGACGGTCTAGCTGTCCGCCGTGGGGAGGAGAAGGGATTAGGGATTACGGAGGGCCGGGGGCGTCGGTGGTAGCGGCGTCGGCGGCCCGATCCCCAATCCCTGGCCCCTCACTTCACTCCGCCAGCCAGAACAGCGCCTCCACCGTGGTGCCCAGCGCCCGCGCGAGGCTCAGGGCCAGGATGGTCGAGGGGATGAAGACGCCGTTCTCGACGGTGTTGATGGTCTTGCGCGAGACCCCGGCCTTTTCGGCCAGTTCCGCCTGCGTCAGTCCGGCGGCCTGCCGGGCCTCCTTCAGGCGGGACGCCAGCCGTGGATCAGGCATCCTTGCCGAACTCCCGATCCAGCCAGGCGTAGCGGATGCCCGCCGTGGCGCCGGCGGCGGACAGCACGAACGGCAGGGCGGTGACGGCGGCGTCGGTCCGCCACAGGCCCAGCACGAAGGCGAGGGTGCCGCCGGCCATCAGGACCACGAAGGCCGCCGCGATGGCGCGCGCCCGCAGGACCGCGGTCAGTTCGTCCTCCAGATAGCGTTTCTGGGTCCGCGACATGTGATCCCACCCCATGGCGATCGAGGCCACGATCCAGGCGTAGATCACCGGCATGGGGGCGATGATGTAGTCGGCGAAATTGCCCTCGCCGGCCAGGATGTCCTGCACGGCCAGCGTCGACTGGAACAGGAAGGCCAGGGTCAGCAGCGGGAACATCCACAGCTGTCGCGCGCGCTGGGCCTGCAGGCGGTCGCGCTTGGTCTGCTCGCCCTCGGTCCGCCAGCCGGTCGCGCCCGGCCGCACCAGCCAGGCCATGACGGCTCCGCCCACGGCCAGGCCCGCGCCGACGCCGGTCAGCACGCCCCAGCCGGTCGCGGCGTCGCCGGTCCGGTCCAGCCCGATGGCGACGCCGACCGCCGCCATCCCGGCGCCCAGCACGGCTGCGGCCACCGCCATCCGGAACTTCCGCCGGCGCTGTTTGAGTTCGATCTGAAGTCTGGCGTCGTCCATGATGAGGCCCTCCCTGTGTGAATGTCACCTGAAGGTTACATGTCACCTGTGGGTTACATGAGTCAAGGGGTCAGAGCAGCAGGGCGCCTTCGTGTCTCAGCAACCAGGCCTTGCGCTCCAGTCCGCCGCCGAAGCCGACCATGGCGCCGTCCGCGCCGACGACGCGGTGGCAGGGCAGCACGACCGGCAGCGGGTTGCGGTTCAGCGCCACGCCCGCAGCCTGCGCCGCACCGGGTTCGCCCGCCCGCCTCGCCATTTCGCCGTAGCTGATGGTCAGGCCCGCCGGGATGTCGGCCAGGGCCCGCCAGACCCGGGCCTGGAAACCGTCGCCCGCCGCCGCGCCGTCCAGCGACCAGGGAATGCGGCCCAGCGCGCCCGGATCTCCCGCGAAATAGGCGTCCAGCCCCGACCGGACCGCCTCCGGGACCGGGCCCTCGGCCAGCGTCGCGCCCGGATACTCACGCCGCATCTCCCGTTGCAGTCCATCGCCGAACGACACCCCGCGCAGCCGCCCCCCGGGGTCACTGGCCAGCGCCAGCGGACCGACGGGCGAGGGCAGGGTCGAGAGGATCAGGATCATGCCGGCATCCTGCCGCGAGTCCCGCCGGAGCGCGCGCGGCTTCCGGACCTGCCCCGCGCCCTGCCGCCACCCTGCTGTCAGCATCCCGCCGCCGCGCTCGCGCGTTGACTGGCGCACACCCGCTCCGCCCCCTAGATTGCGTTCATGGCCCGTTCTACCCGTCCGACCCCGCAGGGGACGCCGAAACCCGTCCATTCCCCGGGGATGCAGGAGGCCCAGGCGCCCTTCGTTCCGGACGGTCCGGGCGGCGGGCGCATGCCCATGTTCGCCCCGGTCACCGGCCCCCGGCTGACCCCCGAGGAGGCCCCGGGCAAGCCCGAGGGCTGGACGCCCCACCGCCCCGAGCGGCCCGGCGACAAGAAGCGGGTCCCCTTCCGGCTGGAGACGAAATACACCCCCGCCGGCGACCAGCCCGCCGCCATCGCCGAACTGGTGGCCCAGGCCGGGGAGGGCGACCGCGATCAGGTCCTGCTGGGCGTCACCGGTTCGGGCAAGACCTTCACCATGGCCAAGGTCATTGAACAGACCCAGCGCCCGGCCCTGATCCTGGCCCACAACAAGACCCTCGCGGCCCAGCTCTATTCCGAGTTCAAGGCCTTCTTCCCGGACAATGCGGTCGAGTATTTCGTTTCGTACTACGACTACTACCAGCCTGAGGCCTACGTCCCCCGGACCGACACCTACATCGAGAAGGACAGCTCGATTAACGAGCAGATCGACCGCATGCGCCACTCGGCGACGCGGGCGATCCTCGAGCGGGACGACGTCATCGTCGTCGCCTCGGTCAGCTGCATCTACGGCATCGGTTCGGTCGAGACCTATACGGCCATGACCTTCACCCTGAAGGTCGGCGACCAGATCGACGAGGCCAAGCTGCGGGCCGACCTGATCGCGCTGCAGTACAAGCGCAACGACCTGCAGTTCGAGCGCGGCATGTTCCGCAAGCGCGGCGACACGCTGGAAATCTTCCCCGTCCACATGGAGGACCGCGCCTGGCGCATCCAGCTGTTCGGGGACGAGCTGGAATCCATCCAGGAGTTCGATCCCCTGACCGGGAAGAAGACGGCCGATCTGGACGAGATCACCGTCTACGCCGCCAGCCACTACGTCACCCCGCGCCCGTCCCTCAACCAGGCCATGACCGGCATCAAGGCCGAGCTGAAGGAGACGCTCGACTGGATGGTCGAGAACGGCAAGCTGCTGGAGGCCCAGCGCCTGGAGCAACGCGTGCGCTTCGATCTGGAGATGATGGAGGCCACCGGCTCCTGCGCCGGCATCGAGAACTACAGCCGCTGGCTGACCGGCCGCGCCCCGGGCGAGCCGCCGCCCACCTTCTTCGAATACATCCCCGACAACGCCCTGCTGTTCGTGGACGAGAGCCACGTCACCATCGGCCAGATCGGCGCCATGTACCGCGGCGACTACCGCCGCAAATCGACCCTGGCCGAGTACGGCTTCCGCCTGCCCAGCTGCATCGACAACCGCCCGCTGAAGTTCGACGAATGGGACGCCATGCGGCCCCAGACCGTCCACGTCAGCGCCACCCCCGGCCCGTGGGAGCTGGCCCAGACCGGCGGCGTCTTCACCGAACAGGTCATCCGCCCCACCGGCCTGATCGACCCCCCGGTCGAGATCCGCCCCGTCTCCGGCGCCACCCGCAACCAGGTCGACGACGTGATCGACGAGGTCCGCCAGACGGCGGCCAAGGGCTACCGCGCCCTCGTCACCACCCTGACCAAGAAGATGGCCGAGGACCTGACCGAATACATGCACGAGCAGGGCATCCGCGTCCGCTACATGCACTCCGACGTCGACACCCTCGAACGCATCGAGATCCTGCGCGACCTGCGCCTGGGTTCCTTCGACGTCCTGATCGGCATCAACCTGCTGCGCGAGGGCCTCGACATCCCCGAGTGCGGTCTGGTCGCCATCCTCGACGCCGACAAGGAGGGCTTCCTGCGCTCCGAAACCAGCCTGATCCAGACCATCGGCCGCGCCGCGCGGAACGTCGACGGCCGCGTCATCCTCTACGCCGACCGCATGACCGGCTCGATGGAGCGCGCCATCGCCGAGACCAACCGCCGGCGCGAAAAGCAGGAGGCCTACAACGCCGAACACGGCATCACGCCGGAATCGGTCAAGCGCGACATCAAGGAGATCATGGCCTCGCCCTACGAGAGCCGCGAGATGGATCGCCTGACCCGCCCGGGCGTGGCCGAAGAGGCCAAGCCCTTCATCGGCTCCAACTTCCAGGCCGCCCTCAAGGACCTGGAAGGCCGCATGCGCAACGCCGCCGCCAACCTGGAGTTCGAGGAAGCCGCCCGTCTGCGCGACGAGATCAAGAAGATGAAGCTCCTCGACCTCGAGTTCGCCAACGAAGCCCTGACCGGCGCCGGGGAAGAGGTCGACAAGAGCGCGCCGAAGCGGTGGCGGGCGGAGGCTGCGGCGGAGAAGGCGGAGGCGTTCCGGAAGGGGCGGTGAGGGGGGAGGAGCTTCCGTTGTGCGGTCTGGTGGCTCAGCTGTAGCCTCAACGCGTTTGAGCGGCTACGAACTCCATCAACGCGAGTGGCTCGGAAGTGATCGTTTATGACCGATACGTTTGAAATGGACCTCAGCATCGCTTCGGATGTCGATGATGAGGCGCTTGATATCATTTCCTTTAAAAGCGTCGATGAGATTGAGCGGTCCATCGTCGAGACGCCATTCAGGGCTATATATCAGACGAACAATTTCCTTCTTCCTCAGATAAAAGACATTGTCGATGAGGAAAGGACTGTAAATCTTAGGCCGGAATATCAAAGGCGATCTCGTTGGACACTTAAGCAAAAGTCTCTTCTTATAGAATCTTTTTTGCTCAACATTCCCGTTCCTCCGATATTCTTGTTTGAGAATGAATTTGCTCGGTATGAGGTCATGGATGGTCAGCAGAGGTTGCTTGCCATCAAAGAATTTTTTAGCGGTAATTATAAACTTTCCTCATTGAGCGTTTTGGCTCCCTTGAATGGTAGGACTTATTCGCAGCTTCCGCTGAGGACTAGGCGGACTCTGGAGAGGGCGTCGTTATCTGCGATAGTCTTGCTGAAAGAGTCTCGTTCCGCGCTAAGAGAGTCGAGCACTCAAAGAATTTTGGAGCTTAGGAAGTTTGTTTTCGAACGCCTGAACACCGGCGGTAAGCGGCTCAATGCCCAAGAGATACGAAACGCGATTTTCGCAGGGCCCTTTAACGAGGTTGTCGTTGCGCTCACTAGGCAGTCGCGATTTGCTCGAATTTGGGGAATACCGGAGTATAGCGCGTCTTTCGACGAGCGTGATTATGAAAGTCCGGAACGTAAAGCAAACAACTTGTATCGTACGATGGGCGATTGTGAGATCGCATTGAGGTTCTTTGCTTTGCGCCGGACGTCGCTGATCAAGGGTTCCATGAGGTCTATTTTGGACCGGTGCATGGAGACAAACTTGCAGATGTCCAATGTTGAGGCCGGACAGCTTTTCTCTGAATATGAAGAGCGATTAGCCCTCGCAGACGATCTATTTGACCAGCGTCCCTTTAGGCTCAGCCAAGGCGACCGGCCGCCATCGGTAAGCATGTATGACGCGGTTATGGTTGCCATCGACCGACTCTGGAAGGACCGTGCACGGATTATTGCCCGGAAAGCCCAGGTCCAGGCAGCTTATTGGGCGGCTTTGGATACACCGGAGAAGGTCGAGACTTTCACTGGTCGCGCAAACACATCGAGCGATGTTCGAGCGCGTATCGTCGCGATGGAAAAAATTATTGCTGCGGCGCTCTGATGGCTGATTTTGCGGTGGCAAACGCTGATTTTCAGCGCCAGTGCGACATTCTCGATAATCTTTTTGATATCGTGGACGTGACTGCCAAGCAGGACGGCCAAACCAGATACGCCGTCGAAAGTAATTTGCTTCCGCTTGTCGCCGCTGGTGGCCAGAACACAATGGCGGCTTGCGGCGTGGTGCTGATCGCAGCTCATTTCGAAGAGTGCGTTCGCCAACAGGTGGAAGAGTACGCAAAATCTTTGGTGGCTAGTTACGGAGATATCGAAGAGCCGCTGCAGGCAAAAATGATAGACGCGTACTGGAAGGCGGGTCTTTCAAAGCTGTCGCGTTTGCGACCCAAGGATGACCCTGCTTGGGCAGGGTTAGCTTCGACATCACTGTCATCAATGCTGAAGTTTCCTGTGTCGGGCGATGATAGCCACCTCGTCGCCTCATGGCTCTGCGAGCACGAAAACAACATGCGCATGGACACTGTTCTGCTGCTTACTGGTCGGGTGGGAATAAAAGATCTCGCAGGCAAACTTTCCAAAAGCGCAGCCTTGAAGGCAGTGGTTGGGGCCTTGAAGAAGGACGATTTCGCGGTGAGTTTGCGCGTAAAATTGAAAGAATTTTACGATCTAAGAAATGGGGTCGTTCATTCAATCTCTCAGAATTCTGGAATTGGCAGAACTGTATTCGCGCAATGGGCTGTTTTTCTGAGGGCTTTCTCAACCGCGCTTTCCGAGGCGATGGTTGCCGCTCTGGGGGAGTACGAAGCCGATTTGGCAAAGCGTAAGGCGAAGGCAGCGGCGAAAGCACTGACGGCTGCGTAAGGGGGCTGGTTGAATGGGGATGAGAATGGGACCGAGTGCGGGACGCGCTCTTTCCTGCTAAACCAGCTCCATCTTCAGCCCCCGCCCAACCACCTTCGCGGCGCGGCTGAGGGTTTCCAGCGTCACATTGGCCGCGTCCGGGTCCAGCACACGGTTCAACTGGGCGCGGCTGGCAGCCACCTCGGCGGCCATGGCGGAGAGGGTCAGGTTGCGGTCCTTCATCGCCTGACGGAGCTGGAGCGCGATGACGCTCTTGATCGCGCGTAGGGTGATCTCCTCCCAGGCGCCGACAGCTATGCCTTCGACGTGGGCTTCTTCCGCCGCGTGGTCTTCCGGCGCGGAGGGCTGCGGACGCCCTCTGCAATCTGGCCGACCACGTTCCCGATAACCCCGGCGTCCACAACGCCGCGTGTCAGGCCGATGGCGGCGCCGACGGCGGCGCCCGTGACCGGACCGACAATCGGAATGGGGACAGCGATCAGGGCGCCGACCGCCGCTCCGGCGGCGGCGTCCTTGGTGATCTCGTGACGCGCGACGGCCTTTCCCAGCTCGCCCGCTTCGCGTGCCGCGGCGGTCGCGACCCGGGCAGCGGCGTCGCGGGCGATCCTGAAGTCGGCTTCATCAATCTTGCCGTCGCCATTCAGGTCCCCGATCGCATGGGCAGCGGCGCCGCCCAGCTTGCCTGCGGCCCGAGCGGTTGATCCCGCCGCCTTGCCGATGCCTTCGCCAGCCTTGGACAGGCCCGCGCCCGCCTTCGCCGCGACCTTGCGCGTGGCTTCGGCCCCGGTGCGGACAGAGGCGCGAGCGCTTTCGCCCATGCGCCCGGCGATGCTTCGCAGGTCAGTCGATGGTTCAGATGCGATCTGCGTCACGGTGACCGCGACGCTTTTACCGGTCGATTTTTTCATTGTCTGAATCCCCCAAGCGCCATCTTGGTGGCTCGCCGGATGCGAGGTCAAGGCGTCCGGTCCTGCGGTGGTGGAACGGATCGGGGCGCTGGCCGCGCGCGAGGGCCCGTTAAACCTTCGCTCGCATCGTCCCGTCGCCGGTACACAGCATTGAGAACAAAAAGCGAACGGGCGTCTTCCGCTCCCGGCCCCGCCCGCGCTACCGTCGGCCTTCGTCGGATGGCCCCTCGACGAAAGCCCAACCCCTTGCCCACCCCGCCTGTCTCGCCGGATCCCGCCGCGATCCGCTTCCTCCACGTCCGCTGCCTCCGCCCCGGCTGCGGTCATGACGCGGTCTTTGATGTCGCCAGAAGGTTCGCCGGGCGGGCGCTGCCGCCGCAGGGGCTGTCGGGGCGGTTCGTCTGTGAGTGCGGGGCGCGGACGGCGCATGTCAGCCATGAGACGCGCAAGCCGAAGCGCGAGAACGGCTGCGGGTGGCTGTAGGTCATGCACCATCGCCCGCAAGGCCCGGACAAGCCGCCCGCCCTGATCACCCTGCAGTCGGCGCGGCGCCATGACATGGCGCTGAGGATCGGCTGCGACTTCTGCGGTCGGTGGCGGAAGGTGCGCGGGGCGGACCTGCCGGAGCAGTTGCGCGCCGTCTCGCTGGGCGAGTTGTGGCTGTGCGGGCGGTTCCGCTGTTCCGGCTGTGGTCGCCCGGCCACCTCGCTGGAGGTGACGGAGTCGGAGCTGGCCGGTTGCCGCAAGGAGAAATGGGCGCTGGGCGAGGCCTTCACCGCCGAACGCCTGCGGCGCCACTGGCGCTGGGACCCGTATGACCGGCGGGACTGGCATGCGTGGTTCCGGCGAACGTGAGGGGGGCGGGCCCTGTCCGGTCGGCCGCTGCGTTCGCTCCCTTCCCCCTCGACGGGGGAAGGGTCGGGGATGGGGGTGAGGGCTCGGTGCGTGAGAGTGTGGTGCGCGAGGCGAGGGCAAAGCCTCACGGGCTAGTCCACATCCGCCCTGCCTCCACCCCCACCCAACCCTCCCCCATCGAGGGGGAGGGCCAGGACGTCCGGGGGCGTCCGACACCCCACACCCCACACCCTACACCCTCAAAACCCACCACTCCCGACACCCTCCCTCCCTGCCAAACCCGCCCACCAAACCCTGCCATCCCGCGCCTGCGACCAAATTCGACGCACCGGCGTGTCAGACTCCGCGCGTCGGAGGCTGCACAACGGGGACACACAGATGCAGGAGACTTCACAGCGGCGGCGGTTGCCGCGCACGCGGTATGTGACGGCCAGTCCGGAGACCTGGGGGCTGATCCGGGGCGCCTATCTGTCGGGGATGTCGGCGCCGGCGGTGGCGGCGCGGTTCGGGGTGTCGGAGACCTCGATCCGGCGGCGGGCCGGGCGCGAGGGCTGGACCAAGGCGGCCTTCGCCGCCCGCGTCACCCCCTGGCTGATCCCGCCGGGGGCGCGGGCCATCGCCGCCAAGGCGGGGGTCGGCCCGGATGTGG
>NZ_JBLYQK010000017.1:0-65090 GCF_048799765.1 Brevundimonas sediminis | reverse complement strand
GCCGGCGTCGGGGCGGCCGCCTCCGGGCGCGCGGGCCGGGGCGCGACGCCGCCGTTCAGGATGGCCGTCACCCCCTCGTCGTCCTCGGTTTCGGTCACCGCGGCGTACTGGATCGGCCCGTCTCCGGCGGGCGTCTCGTTCGGCTGGGCCCCGAAGCCGCGCTGCTCGTAGAAGAGCTGGGCCACCTCGATCCGCTCGCCCTGGCGGCGCAGGCGAACCACCTCGAACCCTGTGTCTGTCAGGGCGGCCACATGGGCGTTGCGGCTGGCCGAGGACTGGCCGCCCAGAACCACGGTGATCAGGCGTTTCCCGTCACGCACCGCCGAGGCCATGATGTTCGAGCCCGAGGCGTTGGTCAGGCCCGTCTTCATCCCGTCGTAGCCGCCGCCGGTGCGCAGCAGGCCATTGGTGTTGGTGTAGGTGCGGCCGTTGTAGACCCAGTCGTGGATGCCGAAGAAGCGGTAGTACTGCGGATAGTCGCGCATGACCGCCCGGCCGAGGATGGCCAGGTCACGGGCCGTGGTCAGCTGGCGCGCGTCGGGCAGGCCGTTGGCGTTCACATAGCGCGTGTGGGTCATGCCCAGCTCCTGCGCCTTCAGCGTCATCTGGGCGGTGAAGCGGGCCTCGGAGCCGCCGATGTGCTCGGCGATAGCCACGGCCATGTCGTTGGCGCTGCGCACCGCCGTCGCCTTCATGGCGTCTTCCAGCGTGATGGTCTGGCCGGCGGCGAGGCCCAGCTTGGACGGCGGCTGGCTGGCGGCGCGGGGCGAGACGGTGATCACATCGTCCAGCCTGGCCCGGCCCGCGGCCAGGGCCTCGAAGGCCAGATACAGGGTCATCACCTTGGTCACCGACGCGGGATAGCGCCGGTTGTCGGCATAGCGGGCGAACAACACCTCGCCGGTCTCGGCGTCCACCACGATCGAGGCGTAGGCCGGGTTGACGGCGGCCTCGGCGACCATGGTCGGCCGGCTGAACGGGGCGATCGTGACCGCCACGACCAGCATCAGCGAGAGACATCCCCGGAGGAGCAAAGTGGTCAGACGCAAGCGAGCCTCTATCCGGTAGCGCGACGACGGCCCCCCGGCGTGACGCTGAAAAGGAAGGCTACCATCACGCAGGCCGGGTTTCATGAGGGTAAACGGGTCGTGAACGACTTTGTGAAGCGGGGCGGTAACGTCGGTTGATGAAATTTTTGTGCAGCGCACAATGAACTCTTGACCGCTTTTCGCACTTGCACCATATGAGCGACGTCGTGACGGATTCACCTGTCGCGGAAAACATTTCATCAGCGGCCCCCGCCGCCCGAGGTTCAGGAGTGACTGCCATGGCCGACAGCGCCGAAACCGTGAAGAAGACCGTCGACGCCGCCAAGGCGACCGTCGAGAAGACCACCGCCCAGGCTGAAAAGCTGCAGGCCGGCGCCGCCAAGGCTTTCCGTGAAGGCGTGGACAAGTCGATCGCCGGCGTCGCCGAGCTGAACGCTGAGGGCAAGAAGAACCTCGACGCCATCGTCGCCTCGGCCACGGCCGCCCAGAAGGGCGCCGAGACCCTGTCGGCCGCCTCGCTGGCCTACGGCAAGAAGAGCTGGGAAGACGGCGTCGCCGCCGCCCAGTCGCTCGCCGCCGCCCGCTCGGTGCAGGAGCTGATCGAGCTGCAGACCTCGTGGGCCAAGTCGGCCGCCGAGACCTATCTGTCGGAAGTCTCCAAGATGACCGACGTCTTCACCGCCTCGGTGAAGGACAGCTTCAAGCCGATCAACGAGCGCGTCACCGCCTCGGTCGAGAAGTTCCAGGCCGCCCGCTAAGGCGCTCTGACTTCAATCAGCTTTGCGAAGGCCCCGGCGGAAACGCCGGGGCCTTTTCAATTGTCCTTCGCCTCCGAGGGAGAAGGGAAGTGTCACTCACTCGCCGCCGCGTGGTCCAGGCTGAATGTCCGGGCCATCCGCCACTGGCCGTCGGCCTCCAGCTTCCACAGCACCACGAACCGGGCCCGGCCGACCAGGCTCTGCGGCCCTTCGCCCTGACGCTCGTAGAACAGGTGCTCGCCCTCGGCGACAGCGCCGTAGCCGGGGATGGCCTGCACCCGGAAGGTTTCGGGAACCAGCACCCGCCGCGAACGGTACGCATCCGGGGCCTTCTTCGCCTCGCAGCTCTTGCGGTAGTCCTCCACGAAGGCCTCGCGCCCCAGCATGGCGCCGCCCTTGTCGTGGTAGAATTCCAGGTCCCCGGTCACCAGGTCCGCCAGCGCCGCCGGCTCGCACGCGTCGAACATGACCTGGAACAGGGCGGCGTCGCGCGCCCGCAAGGTCTCGGTCAGCGCGGGCTGCTCCGGAATCGCCGGGGCGGCCTGAAGCACGAGGGCGGCGAGAAGGGCGGTCAGCATCGGGTCACTCCATCCACGCCCCGAAGCTGGCGCGCGGGGCAGGGGATGTCCCGTGAAACTTCGGTCATGCGGGACGGGCGGGCCGCCACTCCCGACACCTTCCAGGCCTGCCAAATCCGTCCAAATCCTGCCAACCCTCGCCTTCGGCTTCCCTCTCCCGGTGGGACAGGGAAGCGCACACGTCCGGATTTGACGCATCGGCATGTCAGACTGCGCTCCGGTCTTTGACATCGCCATCACCGGAGCTGAGCGGCTCCCGCACACCCCGCCTCACGCGAAAGAAGCCACGACGTGCACTCTTTTTTTCGGGGCGCACATGTCGGCGAAAGTGTCGGGAAGACAGGGTTTCGGCATTTTCCCCTGACAGGGTCGCCGCCGCCTCCTCTCACGCAACCTGTGACTTGCCGCATCTGGAAAACCATCGGACAGTTCCCATCTGTCCATCCGACTCTCCCAACTCGGATAAAGAATGCCGCCGTCACGCAAGATCGGCGATCAGGGCCAGGGCTCCGGCACGGCCACGATCACCGAAACCAGGCCGAAACTTCAGAAGCCCTCGCTGTATCGGGTGCTGATCCTGAACGACGACTACACGCCGATGGAGTTCGTCATCTACGTGCTGGAGCGGTTCTTCCAGAAGAGCCGCGAGGACGCCACCCGCATCATGCTGCACGTGCATCAGCATGGCGTCGGGGTGTGCGGCGTCTTCACCTACGAAGTGGCCGAAACCAAGGTCGCCCAGGTGGTCGAGACGGCGCGCCGTCACCAGCACCCTCTGCAATGCACGATGGAAAAGGACTGAGAGGAGCCTCCCTATGCCTTCATTTTCCCGTCCTCTCGAAGAAACCCTGCACCGCGCGGTGCACTATGCGAACGAGCGCCGTCACGAGTACGCGACGCTTGAACACCTGCTGCTGGCCCTCGTGGACGATCCCGACGCCGCCAATGTGATGACGGCGTGCAACGTCGACCTGACCGCGCTGAAGACCGCCCTGACCCTTTACGTCGACACTGACCTGGCCGCGCTGGCGACCTCGGACGGCGACGACGCCAAGCCGACCGCCGGCTTCCAGCGCGTGATCCAGCGCGCGGTGATCCATGTCCAGTCGTCCGGCCGCGAGGAGGTCTCGGGCGCCAATGTGCTGGTCGCCATCTTCTCCGAACGCGAAAGCCACGCCGCCTACTTCCTGCAGGAGCAGGACATGACGCGGTACGACGCGGTCAACTTCATCGCCCACGGCATCGCCAAGAAGGCGGGCGCCGGCGAGACCCGCCCGGCCAAGGCCAACGGCGTCGGTCCCGAGGAGGCCGAGGACGCCGCCGCCGCCAAGACCGGCGGCGAGGCGCTCGAAGCCTATTGCGTCGACCTCAACGAGAAGGCCCGCAACGGCAAGATCGACCCCCTGATCGGCCGCCACGCCGAGGTGGAGCGGTCGATCCAGATCCTGTGCCGCCGGACCAAGAACAACCCGCTGCTGGTCGGCGATCCCGGTGTCGGCAAGACCGCCATCGCCGAAGGTCTGGCGCGCAAGATCGTCAACGGCGAGGTGCCGGACGTCCTGAAGGACGCCACCATCTACTCGCTCGACATGGGCGCCCTGCTGGCGGGCACCCGCTATCGCGGCGACTTCGAGGAGCGCCTGAAGCAGGTGGTCAAGGAGCTGGAGAGCCACGAGAACGCGGTCCTCTTCATCGATGAAATCCACACGGTCATCGGCGCCGGCGCGACCAGCGGCGGGGCGATGGATGCGTCCAACCTGCTGAAGCCGGCGCTGGCGTCGGGCTCGCTGCGCTGCATGGGCTCCACCACCTACAAGGAGTACCGCCAGCATTTCGAGAAGGACCGCGCCCTGGTCCGCCGGTTCCAGAAGATCGACGTCAACGAGCCGACGGTCGAGGACAGCATCAAGATCCTGAAGGGCCTCAAGACCAGCTACGAAGGTCACCACAAGCTGCGCTACACCGACGCCGCCATCCGCACGGCGGTGGAGCTGTCGGCCCGCTACATGACCGACCGCAAACTGCCGGACAAAGCCATCGACGTGATCGACGAGGCGGGGGCGTCGCAGATGCTGCTGCCCGAGTCGAAGCGGAAGAAGGTCATCGGCCAGAAGGAGGTCGAGGCCGTCATCGCCAAGATGGCCCGTATCCCGGCCAAGTCGGTGTCAAAGTCTGACACCGAGAGCCTGCGCGAGCTTCAGGCCGACCTGAACCGCGTCGTCTTCGGCCAGGACGGCGCCATCGAGCAGGTCTCGGCGGCGATGAAGCTGGCGCGTGCCGGTCTGCGCGATCCGAACAAGCCGATCGGCTCCTTCCTGTTCTCGGGCCCGACCGGCGTCGGCAAGACCGAGGTGGCGCGCCAGCTGGCCTCCACCCTGGGCATCGAGATGCTGCGCTTCGACATGTCCGAATACATGGAGCGGCACACCGTCTCGCGTCTGATCGGCGCCCCTCCGGGCTATGTCGGTCACGATCAGGGCGGCCTGCTGACCGACGCCGTCGATCAGCACCCCCACGCCGTCGTCCTGCTGGACGAGATCGAGAAGGCGCACCCGGACATCTACAACATCCTGCTCCAGGTCATGGACAACGGGATGCTGACGGACGCGGTCGGCAAGAAGGTCGACTTCCGCAATGTGATCCTGATCATGACCACCAACGCCGGGGCCGCCGACAACGCCCGGGCCGCCATCGGCTTCGGCCGCGGCAAGGTCGAAGGCGAGGACGACAAGGCCATCCAGCGCCTGTTCGCGCCGGAGTTCCGCAACCGCCTGGACGCCATCGTGGCGTTCAAGGCGCTCGACTCCGAGACGATCAAGTCGGTGGTGTCCAAGTTCGTCATGCAGCTGGAAGCCCAGCTGGGCGACCGCAACATCACCATCGAACTGACCGACGAAGCCGCCGACTGGCTGGCCAAGAACGGCTTCGACGAGCTGTACGGCGCCCGCCCTCTGGCCCGGACCATACAGGAGCACATCAAGAAGCCCCTGGCCGACGACATCCTGTTCGGCCGCCTGACCCGCGGCGGACACGTCAAGGTCCAGCTGAAGGACGGCAAGATCGACTTCGACATCACCCCCGCGACCGGCCCGGCCGCCAAGGTGAAGGAAGACGAGGCGGCGGAGTAGGCTCCGCGTCACAAGAACTGATGGGGCCCTTGGCAGCGATGTCAGGGGCCTTCGTCTATCGAGAGGCTTCTTTGGGGGAGTTGCTTTGAGAGTTCTGGATCACGCGCCCGCGGCCTGGTTCCTGTTTGAAGAGGGGCAGCGTCTCTACCTGGATGTGAGCTGCAACCATCACATCGTGGGCTACACCGTCCTGATTTCGCTTGATGACGAAGAGGCTCGACGGTTTCGAAACGAAGGCCGCCCCTTTCTTGATGAGCTGAGCGCCGACATTCAGCAAAGCGGGGCAGTCGTGTCGCCGACTTCGCCCTACACCGCGCGCGATCTCACCCGTACGTTGGGGGAAGACGCCATGCGCGCGGTCGACGAGTGGCGCGAAAGCGGCGCTGACTTGCCTCCAGCTCCGCCGCCTGGGTCAACCAGTCCGCAAAAGTCTCGCTCGCGTAAGTTCTGGATCAGCCTTTTCGGATGAAGCCGCCGAGATGAAAATCCTGCTGCAGACCACCATCCCCTTCACCGAGGACGATTGGCATATCGGCCGGTTCTCGCAACTGACCGGGCACCTCGCCGCGCTGGACGGGGTTGAGGTCACCGCCCGTGACCGGGCCGTGCCCGGCGGCCAGACGGATCCGGTCATCGGTGGGCTGGCCGACAGCGACTATGACCAGCTCTGGCTCTTCGCCGTCGACGTCGGCGACGGGCTGAATGCCGATGAGTGCGCCGCCATCGCCGCCTTCCGCGCCCGTGGCGGCGGGCTGATGATCACTCGCGACCACATGGACCTCGGCTCCAGCGTCTGCACCCTCGGCGGCGTCGGCGACGCCCACTACTTCCACTCCAGCAGCCTCGACCCCGATCCGGAGCGCAACGCCCGCGACGACGTCGAGACCGGCTATATCGACTTCCCCAACTACCACTCCGGCGCCAACGGCGACTGGCAGACCGTCCGGCCCGAAGGCGCGGTGCATCCGCTGCTGCGTGACGGCGAGGGCGTGCTCGACCGCCTTCCGGCCCACCCCCACGAGGGCGGCATCGGCGTGCCCGACGGCGCGAACGCCCGCGTCATCGCCACCGGCGTCAGCAAGGTCTCGGCTCGACCCTTCAACATCGCCGTCGCCTTCGAGGCCGAGGGCGGCAAGGGCAGGGGGCTGGCCCAGAGCACCTTCCACCACTTCGCCGACTACAATTGGGACCCGCGCCTGGGGTGCCCGACCTTCGTCAGCGAGGCGCCCGGCGACGGCATGGTCCGCGACCCCGAGGGCTTGCGCCAGACCCGCCAATACATGACCAATCTCGCCGGCTGGCTGTCGGGAGGCTGAGATGGGCGACGCGGTGCTGACCGAGCGTCAGAAGAAGTGGTTCGCCACCGTTCAGGCGAACTTTGAGAAGCAGACCGGCCGCCCGCTGGCGGTCTGGGTCGACATCCTCAAGACCGGCTGTCCCGAGACCCGGCCCAGGGCCCAGGCCGCCTGGCTGAAGGCCACCTACGGCATCGGCCAGAACCACGCCGCCCATATTCTCGACAGCCTGAAGCCCGCCGACGGCATGGGCTGGGACGATGCCGAGGGGCTGCGCGCCGCCCTTTGGACGGACGCCGGCTCGCTGGCGATCCTGGAGGCCGTCGAACGGATCGCGGCGGGGCTGGAGGGCGTGATCTCCGGCCAGAGGAAGGGCTACACCAGCTTCTCGCGCCGGGTTCAGTTCGCGGCCATGCGTCCGTTGAAGGGCGGGCGGGCCTTGCTGGGCTTCAAGCTCGACCCGTCCGTGTCGGCCCGGCTGTCGTCACCGGCCCGCAAGGAAAGCTGGTCCGAGCGGTTGTCGGCGGTGGTCGAGCTGGACGATCCCGGCCAGGTCGACGCCGGGCTGGCGGTGCTGTTCGCGGCGGCCGCGGACAACGGCTGAGCCGACGTCCGCGCGGCCAGAAGAGCCGGCGTGGCCTCGGCCAGCGGCAGGTCGACGATGAAGCGGGAGCCCTGGCCCTCGATGGTCTCGACCGAGATGCGGCCGTTCATGGCGTCCACCAGCCGGCGGCAGATCGCCAGACCCAGCCCGGTTCCGGCGAAGGTCTTGGTGAGGGAATCGTCGCCCTGCACAAAGGTCCCGAACAGGCTCGGCATCAGGCTTTCGGCGATGCCCATTCCGGTGTCGGAAACCACGATCCGGAGACCGTCGTCGGAGGGAGCGGCCTGAACCCGGACCTCGCCTTCGGAGGTGTAGGCGACCGCGTTCCGGACCAGGCTGCCGACCACCTGACGGAGGGCGCCGGCGTCGCCCTTGCGGACGCCGAGGTCGGCCACCCGGCACTCCAGCTTGAGGGCCTTGGTCATGGCGGCGGCGCGGTGTTCCTCGACCGCGTCGACGATCACCACCGCGGGCACGAAGACCTCGCGCCGGACCGGTTCCTCGCCCCGCTCCAGCCGGGCGATCTGGAGGATCTGTTCGATCAGGGCGGTCAGATTGCCGGCGGCCTGGCGCAGGAGGGTCAGGTTCTCGCGCTGGGCGGGGTTCAGCTCCCCCGCGGTCATCACCTCGGCCATGCCGACCACGCCGTTCAACGGGGTCCGGAGCTCATGACTGACGTTGGACAGGAAGCGCGACTTGGCGTCGTTCGCCGCCTCGGCGCGATCACGGGCTTCGATGAGGGCGGTCTCATTGGCCGCGAGGATCTCGGTCACCCGGTTGACCCAGCGGAACAGCACCAGGGCGCCGGCGAGCAGGAGCGCCAGGACGGCGAGGATCACGGGGACGGCGTCCTGCTGGAGCTGGCGGCCCGGGAAGTCGGGGGTCCAGACGATAACGCCGAGCGGTCGGCCCGCGCTGTCGCGGACGGTGACGTCGGCCGGACCGGCGGCGCCGACGGGGGCGAAGCGGGCGTCGCTGATCGCCAAATCCGACTTCAGGGTGGCGATCAGGCTGGAGATCGGCCTGCCGGAGACGACGACCGGATCGACGGCGGGACGGGACACGGCGGCGTCCTCCGGAACCACGGTGGAGACCGCGACCAGCCAGGTCTCCTGACCCACCCGGACCACGGCGCTGCGGCTGAAGCCGGCGTCGAAGCCGTAGGCCGCCCGCCGGGCCGGCGCGATGGAGGCCTGCCGGGCCGCCGCCACCAAGGGAGCGACCGCCGCGGCGAAGGCGGCTTCCTGCGCCTGCGGCACAGGCTCGCTGTCCCGGGACGCCAGCACCAGTTGCCCCGCCGGGTCGTAGGTGAGGGTGACCTCATGCTTCATATAATCGGCGTAGTAGTCGCCGAGGTTGACCTGCAGCCATGCGAGGTCGGGCGGTCCGTTCAGGGCCTTGACGGTGTCGTTCCAGATGGTGGCGGAGTTCACGTCCTCGGTCAGGCGCTCAAGGGAGCGGTCCAGGCCACGCTGGACCAGCGCCTCCTCCTTGGCCCGATCGACCGTGTCGATGGATCGTGTGGCCCAGCCGATCAGGACCAGCGTCAGGGCGATGATGATCAGTCCGAGGCCCGCCGCTGTCAGCGTGATCCGCTGCAGGTTCTGTCGATGTGCGGCCGTGACTCCCATTCCAGCCGCTTTTTCACAACAATTCTAATTTCACGTTATCCGGCTTGGTAAGCGACCGCTTACTGCTCCGATGACTGAAGATTAAGGCGTTTGCGGCAGGGTGGCCCCGACGGCTTTGCGGGAGGGGTGGAGATGAAGCGGCTACTGGCTCTGGCGGTTCTGGCGATGCCGGGACTGGCCCAGGCGCAGGACTGGAGCGTGTCCGGTCGGGTCGGCGGGGTCAGCGACTATCGCGATCGGGGCTACACCCTGTCTGACGGCCGGCCGGTGCTGCAGGGCGAGGCGACGCTGTCCCACACCTCCGGGCTCTATGTCGGGGTCTGGGGTTCGGGCATCGCGGAGTATGGCGCGGACGCCGACGGCGAGGGGGCCAGCAGCGAGGTGACCCTGTACGCGGGCTGGGCCGGCGCGGTCGCGGGTCTGGACGTGGATCTCGGGGTCTGGGGCAATGTCTATCCCGGCGGGACGGACGTCGACTACGTCGAGTTTCCGGTACAGGCCGGTCGCAGCTTCGGCCCCCTGACCCTGACCGCCGGCGCGGTCTGGGCGCCGGCCCAGACAGGCACCTGGGACGAGGCCAACACCTGGGTTTGGGGGCGGGTCGACTATGAGCCCGAAAGCTGGCCGATCGGCCTGCACGCCGCGCTGGGCCATGAGGACGGCGGCTTCGCGCCGGACGGCAAGACCGACTGGCGCCTGGGCGTCTCGGCGCCCCTGGCCGGTTTCACCCTCGCCCTCGACTGGGTCGACAGCGATACCGAGGACAGCGCGGCCGTGGTCTCCCTGTTCCGCGACTTCGCCTTCTGACCACCCTGCCGAAAAGGGCTGACGCACAGGGGCGGGCGTCGTAATCCAGGGGCGACCGGAGGGAGTCGCCCATGCATATCGCCCTGTCGCCTGTGGACGCCGCGGCGATCCTGATCGTCCTGTCGGCGCTGCTGGGCTGGATCAATCACCGCTTCCTGAAACTGCCCTCGACGGTAGCCCTGACCATGATGGGGGCGCTGGCGTCGATCGTGGTCGTCGGCGTCGACGCCCTGCTGCCGGGCAGCGATCTGTCGGGGGTGGTCAGCGGCTTCCTGAACGGGATCGATTTCCACGAGACCCTGATGACCGGGATGCTGTCCTTCCTGCTGTTCGCCGGGGCCCTGCATGTCGATCTGGACCAGCTGAAGCGCGGGCGGTGGCAGATCGCCATCCTGAGCACCATCGGCGTGCTGGTCTCGACCCTGCTGGTCGGCGGCGGCTTCTGGCTGCTGACCTCCGTGCTGGGCCTGTCCGTGCCGCTGATCTGGTGCCTGGTGTTCGGCGCCCTGATCAGCCCGACCGATCCGGTGGCGGTCATGGGGGTGCTGAAGACCGCCAGCGTGCCGCCCAGCCTTCAGGCGACCATCGCCGGCGAAAGCCTGTTCAACGACGGCGTCGGGGTGGTGATCTTCTCCATCCTGCTGGTCGCCGCGGTCAGCGGGCATGAGCTGTCCCTGCCGCACGCCGCCGAGATGTTCGCGGTCGAGGCGGTGGGCGGGGCGATCCTCGGTCTCGCGGTCGGCTGGATCGGCTACCGGGCGATGAAGGCGATCGACGACTATGCGGTCGAGGTCCTGGTGACCCTGGCCGTGGTGATGGGCGGCTATTCGCTGGCCATGGCCCTGCACATCAGCGGCCCGGTGGCCATGGCGGTGGCGGGCCTGCTGATCGGCAACCAGGGCGTCAGCTACGCCATGAGCGACACGACCAAGGACTATGTGCTGAAGTTCTGGGCCCTGATCGACGAGGTGCTGAACGCCGTCCTGTTCCTGCTGATCGGGCTGGAGGCCGTGGTGGTGGCGGACCGGTTCGGCCTGCTGGGGCTGGGCGTCCTGACCATTCCGCTGGTGCTGGCGGCGCGGGCCGTCTCGGTCGGCGCGCCCCTGCTGGCGTGGCGCAGGCTGTGGCCGTTCCGGCTGGCCTTCCCGGTGATGACCTGGGGCGGGCTGCGCGGCGGCATCTCCATCGCCCTGGCCCTGTCGCTGCCGCCGGGAGCCATGAAGGACGTGCTGGTCGCGGCGACCTATGTGGTCGTGCTGTTCTCGGTGCTGGCACAGGGCGGCACCATCGGCGGCGTGGTGCGCCGGCTGACCGGCGGACCCTCGGTCCCGGCCTGAGCCGGGACCGAGGTCGCGCGCCCGATCAGCGGCGGCGGCCGCCGAGGCTGCCCAGAAGAACGAGGGCGCCGGCCACGATGCCGGTGGTCAGCAGCGGCTTGCGACGGGCGAAATCGAGACCCTGACGGGCCTTGTCCTGGTATTGGGTGGGGGCCTTCTCGACCAGGCCGTCCAGGCCGTCGATGACGCGGCCGTAGGCGTCGAGCGCCTTGCCCTTCACCTCGTTGAACTTGCCGTCGAACTGAAGCTTGGCGTCGCCGGTGAGGCGGCCGAGGCCGGACTGGGTCTTGCCCTCGATCTCGGTGGCGAGGCCTTCGATGCGTTGGTCGGTCATGGGAATCTCTCGTGAGGATGCGGAGCCGGGGAGGCCTGTCGGAACAGCGCGAAAGCGGGGCGGTGGTTCCTTCGCGGCGGCGGCTTCTTCGTCGCCGCCCGCGAATATTACCCGGGTGATATTGCGCGCCGTATTTTACCCGGGTAAATATCGTCCGGACGGCAAAAAAACCCGTCCAGACCGTCCAGACCGTCCAGATCGTCTACCGATCCCTGACGGGGACGGGCTGATCCTAACCCTGGCCTGCGTCATTTCCGGACGCAGGCGCCCGAGACCGCCCATGACCGTGTCCGCTGATCGTTTCGTCCTCGCCTTCGCCGCCGACCGGCGCATCGCCGACGGCCCCCTGACCGAGGCCCTGCCGCTGATCCAGACGGCCGTTCAGGCCGGGCGGGATGTGCTGGTGTTCGACGCCGCCACGGGCAAGGTCATCGACCTGGACCTGCGCGGAACCGCGGCCGAGGCCCTGGCCCGGCTGGCGCCGGCCCCGACGCCGGAAGAGGCGGAGCCGGAGAAGCGCGGGCCGGGCCGACCGAAGCTGGGCGTCGTGCCCCGCGAGGTGACCCTGCTCCCGCGCCACTGGGACTGGCTGGCCGGCCAGCCGGGCGGCGCCTCCGTGGCGCTGAGGAAATTGGTCGAGGCGGGCATCCGCTCCGGCGAGGGGCCGGACCGCGCCCGTCGCGCCAAGGCCGCGACCTATGCCCTGATGACCGCGCTGGCGGGCGACCGGCCGGGTTATGAGGAGGCCGTGCGGATGCTGTTCGCGGGGGACTGGACGGCGTTCGACACGGCCGTGGAGGGCTGGCCCGACGACGTCCGCGAGACGGTCCGCGCCATGGCCTCGGCGGCGTGGCGGAACGGCGGGGGGCGGCCGGGAGTCTGAAGACTCAGCCCGCCGGGACAGCCGCCAGGGTGTCGTGCAGGGCCTCGATCTCGATGGGCTTGCGCAGGACCCCGTCGGCTCCGGCGGCGCGATAGCGGGCCACGTCCTCGTCGAAGACATTGGCGGTCAGCATATGGACGGGCAGGCGAGGGCGGCCGCTCCCGGCCTCCTCGGCGCGGATGGCGGCAAGCGCCTGGACGCCGTCCATCACCGGCATCATGACGTCCATCAGGACCAGATCGAAGCCGCCGCCCCGGGCCGCCGCGACCGCCTCGGCGCCGTTCTCGACCAGGGTGACGGTGGCGCCGAACTGGGCCAGCAGCAGGGCCAGCAGGCGGCGATTGGCCTCATGGTCCTCGGCGGCCAGAACGGAGAGGGGGCGCACCTCGCCGGTCGGAGCGGCGGTCTCGCCCAACAGGGCGCGGCGGGCGGGGATCTCGAACCAGAACAGGGCGCCGCCGTCCGCGCCGGCCGAGGCTCCGATGCGGCCGCCCAGACCCTCGATGTTGGCGCGGCAGATGGCGAGACCCAGACCGGCGCCGCCCGCGGCGCGCCCGGCCTCCAGCTGTTCGAACGGCTGAAAGATGCGTTCACGCTGGTCTTCGGGCACGCCCGGTCCCTGATCCTCGACCTCGATGCGCAGGGTGACGGCGTCGTCGCCCGCCGGCCGCGCCACGGCGCGGATCCGGATCACGCCGGCGGGAGTCAGTTTCAGGGCGTTGGACAGCAGGTTGATGACCACCTGTTCGAACCGCCCGCCATCGGTGGCGATGACGAAGTCCCCGGGCGCGCCGTCACAGTCGACCTCGAGCATCAGACCGAGCTCCTCGCTGCGCAGACGCCAGACGCGGGCGACGGCGCCCATGCGGGCGCGGATGTCGACCGGCGCCAGCTCGGGCTCGCTCTGGCCGCTCTCGATCTTGGAGAGGTCCAGGGCGCCGTTCAGCAGGCGCAGCAGCATGCCGCCGGCCTCGCCCATGTCCTCGACCAGCCCGGCCTCTTCCTTGCTCCGGCGCTTGCGGCGCAGCACCTCGACGATGCCGAGGATGACGTTCAGCGGGGTGCGGACCTCGTGGCTGATCATGGCCAGGAAGCGGGACTTGGCGCGGTTGGCGGTCTCGGCCGCCTCGCGCCCGGCGCGGGCGTCGTCGAGGGCGGTGTGCAGGGCGGCGGAGCTCTGGGTCAGGTCGACATAGAGCTCGACCGTGTCCCGGTCGCTGGTCGCCTGACGCCAGGCGGCGCCGGTGACGCCGAGCACGAACAGCAGGGCGGCGAGCAACAGGCCGGGATCGCCGCCGGCCTCGACCACGGCGATCAGGCCGATGGCGAGGGACGGGGGGATGACGGCGGCGGCGAAACTGAGGCGGCTGACGTGCACCTGCAGCGCCCCGACCATGAGATTGCCGCCGATCAGCATCAGCAGGTGCGGGGTCAGCGACGGCTCGGCCCGCCACGCCGCCAGGACGAACAGGGCCGTGTGCAGGGCGAGGGCGAGGGTCAGGATCTCGGTCCGGCCCTTGAGCCTGGCCCAGGCGCCGGGTTCGTCCGGCCGGGTCCGCGCCCGCTCCACGACCCGCCACAGCAGCCAGTAAACGGCGGACTGGCAGATCGCGAAATTGGCCGCCCATCCCCAGGACATCAGCCACAGCGCCAGACCGACGATGCCGGCCACCGACAGCAGACGGATCAGGAACATGTCCCGATAGCGGGCCGCATAGGCCCGCACGTGTTCGGTACTCTTGATCACTGCACGCGCCCCGGTTGTCGGGGCGGGGTTTAGACGGTGCAGCTTAAGGAGGGGTCAACTGGAGGCGGTCTCCTCGTCGCGCCGGCGCCCGTCGATCTGTTCGCGGCTTGATGTAGTGCGATTTCGGACGAACAATGTTTTGTCATGGGTTTGGGGTGAAGCGGAGGAGGGTGTGAGGATGTCGAAATCTGCGACTTTCACTGACCGGGGCGCCGAGGCCGGACACCCGGACGAATGGCTGAAGAACCCGACGCCGGGCGACATCCTGTCGGAAGACTTCCTCAAGCCGTCGGGTATGAGCCAGACCGCACTCGCCAACGCCATCGGCGTGCCGCCGCGGCGGATCAATGAGATCGTGCTGGCAAACGGGCGGTGACCGCCGACACGGACCTGAGGCTGTCGCGGTATTGGGGGCTGAGCGCCGGCTACTTCCTGGGGCTCCAGATGGATCACGATCTGCTGGAGCAGCGCCGGAAGATGGGGGCGGCGCTGGCGATGATTACACCGAGGGCGGCGTGATGCGGAACACGAACGGGACCTCGCTGTATTCCTGAACGTAGTAGGGGCGCCGCTCACCGCGGTCGCTGAACCGCATCCGATTGTCAGCCCACAGATGGCTTCGGATCAGGTAGTCGAGCTCCTCAGGTGACCCGGAAGCGTAGCGTGGGTCTTCATCGAACTCTGCGGCGAAGATGAGTGCAGCGGGTTCGGCGCCGTCGCGGAGCAGGATGTTCGCGATGCCGCAGATGATCTTTCTCGCCTCGTCCAGTCGAGGCGCGTGCGGCGAACCCGTCTCTTTCAGCGAGAAGACGTGTGGACACCCCAACGCTTCGAAAGTCCGTCGCATCGGCGCGCGGAACTCGGAATAGAACCCGCTATCATCCAACCAGAGCAGATCGGCGGCGCCGGCCAACTCGCCGATGGAGGTTTCAGCTTCGGCAGACAGCTTCTGACTGGAGCCGAAGCCGATGTTCATTACCCCACCTTCACCCTAGTCGCCGCTTCCGGAAGGTCTTCCCCGAAGGCGCGCTGGTAGAACTCGGCGATGGTCGGGCGCTCCAGCTCGTCGCACTTGTTCAGGAAGGTCAGGCGGAAGGCGAGGCCGATGTCGCCGCCGAAGATCCGGGCGTTCTGGGCCCAGGTGATGACGGTGCGGGGCGACATGACGGTGGAGATGTCGCCGTTCATGAAGGCGTTGCGGGTCATGTCGGCGACGCGGACCATGGCGGCGATGACGCCGCGGCCCTCGGCGGTGTCGTACTCGGGCGCCTTGGCGGCCACGATCCCGGCCTCGACGTCATGGTCGAGGTAGTTGAGGGTGGTCACGATGTTCCAGCGGTCCATCTGGCCCTGATTGATCTGCTGGGTGCCGTGATACAGGCCCGAGGTGTCGCCTAGGCCGATGGTGTTGGTGGTCGAGAACAGGCGGAACCACGGGTTCGGCCGGATGACGCGGTTCTGGTCCAGCAGGGTCAGGCGGCCCTGGGCCTCCAGCACGCGCTGGATGACGAACATCACGTCGGGACGGCCGGCGTCATATTCATCGAAGACAAGCGCGATGGGGCGTTGCAGGGCCCAGGGCAGCATGCCCTCGCGGAATTCGGTGATCTGCTTGCCGTCCTTCAGGACGATGGCGTCCTTGCCGACCAGATCGATGCGGCTGACGTGGCTGTCGAGGTTCAGGCGGACCAGCGGCCAGTTCAGGCGGGCGGCGACCTGTTCGATATGGGTCGACTTGCCGGTGCCGTGATAGCCCTGGACCATGACCCGACGGTCGAAGCTGAAGCCCGCGCAGATGGCCAGGGTGGTCTGCGGGTCGAAGCGATAGGCCTCGTCGATCTCGGGCACATGCGGATCGCGCTCGGCGAAGACCGGCACGGTCATGTCGCTGTCGATGCCGAAGAGCTCGCGCACGCCGGCGTGGCGGTGGGGCTCCAGCGTCAGGAGGGGATCGGGCGTCGAGTCGAGGGGGGAGGTCATCCGTCACCCTTAGAAAACCGCAGGGGCGGGGTCCAGCATCTTCAAATCCGTTCGTCCGGGCGAGGGGGCCGGGCTGAACCCGGGAGGCGTTTACAACGGCGTTCCCTGTCATTAATAACTGACCGGTCAGTTATAGAGAGCGCGCGATGCTGCCTCCCGGCGAACCCAAATTCCGGCGTCGGCCCGCCGACAGGCCCGCGGAAATCCTCGCGGCGGCGCTGGAGGTGTTCGCGGACTACGGCTTCCATGCCGCGCGGCTGGAGGAGGTGGCCCGGCGGGCGGGCGTGTCGAAGGGCGCGCTCTACCTGTATTTCGAGACCAAGGCCGACCTGTTCCGGGCGGTGGTGCAGACCGCCGTCACGCCCAATTTCGAGCATGTGAAGGCGATGGCGGTGGCCGCCGCCGCGACGGGGTTCGAGTCGGCGCTGCGGACGGGCGTGGGCCTGCTGGCGCGCAATGTGATCGCGGACCGGCGGATCAGCGGCGTGGTGCGGCTGGTCATCGCCGAGAGCCGGACCCATCCCGAACTGGCGACCATCTGGTACGAGACGGTGATCGCGCCGGGGGTGGCCCTGATGACCACCCTGATCTCGGAGGCGCAGACGCGCGGCGAGGTGCGGGCGGGCGATCCGCGGATGTTCGCCTTCGGCCTGATGGGACCGATGATCCTGTCGATCGTCTGGCGCGAGACCTTCGAGCCCGTCGGCGCCGAGCCGGTGGATGTTCCCAAGCTGGCGGACCAGCACGTCGAGACCATTCTGAGGGGGATGCGGCCATGAAACGCCTGCGGCCTGTGTTGATCCTCGGCGCCGTGATCGCGCTCGGCGCGGCCGGGTGGTGGGTGTTCCTGAGGCCGGATCCGGCCCGCACCCTGACCGGCTATATTGAGGGCGAACGGGTCTATCTGTCGGCGCCGGTCTCCGGCGCGGTGGCCCGGCTGTATGTGCGCGAGGGCGGACGGGTGGAGACGGGCGGCCGCACCTTCCTGATCGATCCCGGCGTGCAGCAGGCCCAGGCCGAGAGCGCGGCGGCGGGCGTGGGCGCGGCGCAGGCGCGGGTCGAGGACCTGACCAAGGGGCAGCGGGCGGAAGAGCTGTCGGTCTACGACGCCGAACTGCAGGCGGCGCTGGCCGGCGAGCGGCAGGCCGACGCCGACTACAACCGCATCGCGCCGCTGGTGCGGCAGGGCATCTACGCCCCGGCGCGGCTGGATCAGGTGCGGGCGGCGCGGGACGCGGCCCGGGCCCAGACAGCCGCCGTGCACCGGCGCCGCGAGGTCGCCACCCTGGGCGCCCGTCAGGACGCCGTGGCCCAGGCCCGTCAGCAGGTGGCGCAGGCGGAAGGCGGGCTCGCCGAGGCGAGCGTTCGCCTGCGTCAGTTGTCGCCGGTCTCGCCGTCCCCGGCGCGGGTCGAGGAGGTCTTCTACCGGCCGGGCGAATGGGCGCCCGCCAACCAGCCGATCCTGGCGCTGTTGCCGGACCGGGAGGTGAAGCTGGTCTTCTTCGTGCCCGAAGCCGAGATGGCGCGTTACCGGGCCGGACGGACGGTGCGGTTCGCCTGTGACGGCTGCGCGGCCGGGGGGCAGGCGCGCATCACCTGGATCAGCGCCCGGCCCGAGTTCACCCCGCCGATCCTGTACAGCAAGGGCAGCCGCGACCGGCTGGTCTATCGCGTCGAGGCCCTGCCCGCGAACGCGGCGGCCCTGAACCCCGGGCTGCCGGTCGATGTGACTCCGCTGGGGGCGGGGGAGTGACGGGACGGAAGCCTTCCCCCCTGACCGTCGAGGGGGAGGGCTCACCGGCCGTGATCGACGTGCGGGGGCTGAACAAGGCGTTCGGCGCCCTTCAGGCGGTGAAGGATTTCGGGATCACGGTCCAGCGGGGGCGCATCTGCGGCTTCCTGGGACCGAACGGAGCCGGGAAGACGACGACCCTGCGGATGCTGTGCGGCCTGCTGACGCCCGACAGCGGCGAGGGAGCCGTGCTGGGCTTCGACGTCATGAAGCAGTCGCGCGAGATCAAGACACGGGTCGGCTACATGACCCAGAAATTCTCGCTCTACGAAGACCTGTCGATCGAGCAGAACCTGATGTTCACGGCGCGGGTTCACGAGCTGCCGAACCGGCGCGCGACGGTGCAGGCGGCGCTGGAGCGACTGGGGCTGGAGAAGCGGCGGGCGCAACTGGCGGGCAATCTGTCGGGCGGCTGGAAGCAGCGGCTGGCGCTGGCGGCGGCGACGCTGCACCAGCCCGACCTGCTGCTGCTGGACGAGCCGACCGCGGGCGTGGACCCCGAGGCGCGGCGCACCTTCTGGGACGAGATCCATGCGCTGGCGGCGGACGGCATGACGGTGCTGGTGTCGACCCACTACATGGACGAGGCCGAGCGCTGTCACGAGATCGCCTATATCGCAGGCGGGCGGACGCTGGCGCGCGGGACGGCCGATGAGGTGATCGACGCCTCGGGCCTGATCACCTTCCACGCGGAAGGCTCGGGCGCGGACCGGCTGGGGTCGCAGCTGCGCGGCAAGCCGGGGGTGGAGATGGTGGCGCCGTTCGGGACGGTGCTGCACGTGTCCGGGCGGGACCGCGCCGCGCTGGAGGCCAGCATCGCGCCGCTGCGCAAGCCGCCGCTGGTCTGGAGCGAGACGCGCCCGACGCTGGAGGACGTCTTCATCCAGCTGATCCACGACATCGAGGCGGAGAAGGCCCGAATGCCGGAGGAGGCCGCCGCATGATCTCGCTGACCCGGACCTGGGCCGTGATGGCCAAGGAGTTCATCCAGCTGACGCGCGACCGGATCACCTATGCGATGATCCTCGCCCTGCCGATCGTGCAGTTGCTGCTGTTCGGCTACGCGATCAATGACGATCCCCGGAACCTGCCGACGGCGGTGCTGGTGCAGGACAACGGCGGCTTCTCGCGCTCGATCCTGACAGCCCTGGAGAACAGCGGCTATTTCGACATCACCCTGCAGGCGCGCAGTCAGGCCGAGCTGGACCGGGCGCTGGCGCGGGGCGAGGTGCAGTTCGCCGTGCTGATCCCGGCCGACTTCACCAGACGGGTGGTGCGCGGGGATCAGGCGCAGATTCTGGTGGAGGCCGATGCCGCCGATCCGTCAGCGACCAGCGGGGCGGTGGCGGCGATCGCCAGCCTGCCGCAGCAGGCGCTGGCGCGGGAGCTGACCGGGCCGCTGGCCGGCCGGGCGCCGGGGACGCAGCCTTTCGAGGTGGTGATCCACCGGCGCTACAATCCCGAGGCCATCACGGCCTACAACATCGTGCCGGGGCTGCTGGGCGTGATCCTGTCGATGACGCTGGTGATGATGACCTCGCTGGGCATGGCGCGGGAGCGCGAGCGGGGGACGATGGAGAGCCTGCTGTCGACGCCCGTGCGGCCGCTGGAGGTGATGATCGGCAAGCTGACGCCCTATGTGGTCGTCGGCCTGCTGCAGGCGGTGGTGATCCTGACCATGGCGCGGCTGCTGTTCGCGGTGCCGATGAGCGGAGGCTGGATCGCGCTGATCCTCGGCCTGAACCTGTTCATCATCGGCTCGCTGGCGCTGGGCTTCCTGATCTCGACCCTGGCGAAGACGCAGCTGCAGGCGATGCAGATGAGCTTCTTCTACATGCTGCCGTCGATCCTGCTGTCGGGCTTCATGTTCCCGTTCCGGGGCATGCCGGAGTGGGCGCAGGCCATCGGCACGGCGATCCCCGTCACCCATTTCCTGCGGGTGGTGCGGGGATCGCTGCTGAAGGGCGTCGGTATCGAGAACGCGGGCCCGAGCCTGATGGCCCTGACCCTGTTCGTGCTGGTGGTCGGCGCGCTGGCGATGCTGCGCTACCGGACCACGCTGGACTAGATGGCCTTCAGCTCGACGTCGACGTTGCCGCGGGTGGCGTTGGAGTACGGGCAGACCTGATGGGCCTTCTGGATCAGGTCGTCGATGACCGACTGCTCCAGCCCGTGGTCCGAGACGGTGATGCCGATGTCGAGGTTGAAGCCCTCGCCGCGGGTGTTGGGACCGATGCCGACGCGGGTGGCGATCTTCGTGTCCGGACCGACCGGCGTGCCCGCCTTGCCGCTCACCAGCCGCAGGGCGCCCATGTAGCAGGCGGCGTAGCCGGCGGCGAACAGCTGTTCCGGGTTGGTGCCCGCGCCACCCTTGCCGCCCATTTCGGCGGGCAGGGACAGCAGGACGTCGATCTTGCCGTCGTCGGTGGTCGAGCGGCCTTCGTCGCGGCCGCCGCCGGTGGAGACGGCGTGGGCGGTGTAGAGAATCTGCATGGGAAACGCTCCTGGGGAAGCCGTCGCGTCGGCGAGTTCTTTATCGCGATAAGGAATACCTAGGCGCGGATCTCCCTGCTGTCCAGTCGAAAGTTGGCGCGAAAGTAATTATTGTGATAATCAATCGGCATGGCCCGATCCGCTCCCATTCCGCCGCTGACCCTCGACGACCAGCTGTGCTTCGCCCTGTATTCCGCCTCGATGGCGGTGGGGCGGCTTTACAAGCCGCTGCTGGATGAAATGGGCATCACCTATCCGCAGTTCCTCGTGCTGACGGCGTTGAACGACGAGGGGACGCTGACGGTCGGCGGGCTGGCGGCGCGGCTGGGGCTGGAGCCGAGCACCATCACCCCGCTGGTCAAGCGGCTGGAGGCGGCGGGCTCGGTCCAGCGCAAGCGCGGGCTGAAGGACGAGCGGCAGGTGGAGGTCTCGCTGACCGGGACAGGCCGGGACATCATGGCCCGCACCCCCTGCCTGGCCGAGGCGCTGCTGGGCAAGGCGGGGATGTCGATTCCGGAGCTGAAGGCCTTCAAGGCCCAGGTGCAGGCCTTCGGCGCGAAGATCGCGGCGGCGGCGAACGACTGACCGGCGTCAGGCCGCCAGCCCGGCCTTCTTCAGCGTCTTGTAGGCCTTGATGACCCGCTGGAGCTTGGCCTCGGCGCCGCGGTCGCCGCCGTTGGTGTCCGGGTGGAAGCGCTTGAGCAGCTCATGATAGCGCGCCTTGACCGCCTGCTTGTCAGTGCGGACGTCCAGATCGAGGTCGGCGAGGGCGGTGCGTTCCAGCTTGCCGATGCGCAGGTCGTCCTGCCCGGCGGGGGCGGCGTGCTCGGTGGTGCGGCGGCCGAACAGGCCGAAGCTGTCGCGCCATGAGCCGGCGCCCTGGTTGTTGGACGTCCCCATCTTGGCGGCGAAGGCGGCGGCCTCGCGCGTGAACTTGCCGGCCTGCATCTCCCAGGTCGGGCGACCGCCGGTCATGGCCTCATTCTCCTGGGCGGCGCGGACCTCGCCCTCGCTCATCCCGGCGTAGAAGTTCCAGCCCTTGTTGTACTCGCCCGCGTGACGCTGGCAGAAATTATAGAAGTCGTTCAGCCGCTCGCGCGACTTGGGCGCGCGCGCCGTCGCGGCCTGACGGCAGTCCGGCCAGTCACAGGGTTTTTCGCCCGGCTTCAGATGCAGGACGTCGGCTTCCGCCGCCTCCTCTTCGGGCTTGGGCGGCTTGACGCGCATGTCCTTGAAGCGCGGCGTGTATTGAAAGGCGGACGACATCGCACGAAGTGTAGGGTCGATTTAGACCGCAACAAGGACTTGACGATGCCTGAGGGCCCGATCGCGACGATTATCCGCGAGAAACTGACCGCCGGGCTGGCGCCGGAGCGTCTGGAGATCGAGGACGACAGCTGGCGTCACGCCGGTCACCACCATGAAGGCGGCATGGATGCGAAACCGGGGGGCGAGTCGCACTTCAACATCGTCGTGGTCGCCGCGGCGTTCGAGGGGGTGGGCCGGGTCCAGCGACAGCGGACGATCAACGGCCTGTTGCGCGACGAACTGGCCGGGCCGGTGCACGCCCTGTCCATCAAGGCCCTGACCCCCGCCGAGGCGGGCTGAGCACAGGTTCGACGAACAAAGGTTGTCATCGAACCGTCAGCGTTCACTTCGTCTTAGGGTGTTCTACGTAGCGTCCCCGCCGGGTTGTGCAATCGCATGGCGGGGCAGGGCATGGTTGAATCAGACGGCATCGGAAAACCCGCGGGGGAACCCGACGCCGGCGAGGCCGCCCAGGCCCTGCGCGCGATCCTGCAGACGCAGTATCTGCGCTATCTGATTATCGCCAGCTGGGCGATCGGTCTGCTGGCCACCGTCGGCTGGACCGCCGCGACCCTGTGGTTTGTCGGCACCCTGGCCGCCGGCGCCGTTCGCGGCGCGGTGGAGAAGCGCATCAGCCAGCGTGTGGGCGCGGGCTGGGGGCTGGTGTTCCCGGCCGTCGCGACCGCGACGACCGCCGCCTGGGCCGTGGCGCCGCTGCTGGCCTGGTTCTCCGGCGCGACCTTCGGTCCGTCGCTGGGCATGACCCTGCTGGTCGCCGGCTATGTGCTGGTGTTCGCCCAGCTGCGCAGCTCGCCCCGACAGGCCATCGTGATTTCGTCGCCCTATGGCGTGGCGGCCCTGATCATCGCGGCCAGCCTCTGGGGACGGCCGGAGTTCTGGCAGTTCCTGGCGGTGGTGCCCTTCACCGCGGCCGGCCTGTTCGTGCTGGTCACCATGACCATGCTCCGCGAGGAGCGGATCCGCGCCTTCCAGGAACATCAGGCCCACCTGATCGAGGAACTGGAATCCGCCCGCGACAAGGCGAATGCGGCCAATGACGCGAAGTCCAACTTCCTGGGCGTAATCTCGCACGAACTTCGGACCCCGATGAACGGGGTGCTGGGCGCCGCCCAGCTGCTCGGCGCCACGCGCCTTGAGCCGACCCAGCGCGAATATCTGTCGATCATCCGGAACTCGGGCGACAACCTTCTGAGCCTTCTCAACGACATCCTCGACATGAC
Organism: Brevundimonas sediminis; assembly: GCF_048799765.1. NCBI lineage: Bacteria > Pseudomonadati > Pseudomonadota > Alphaproteobacteria > Caulobacterales > Caulobacteraceae > Brevundimonas > Brevundimonas sediminis. Next base: position 42,125 of record NZ_JBLYQK010000017.1, on the reverse strand, counting down.
CAAGATCGAGGCGGGCAAGATGACCTTCGAGGTCGTGGACGTGGACGTCGAGGATCTGGACAAGCGGGTGATCGGCCCGTTCCAGGCCCAGGCGGAAGCCAAGGGGCTGGATTTCGTCGCCGTCCGCGAAGGGGACATTCCGTCGTGCGTGCGGGGCGACCCGCTGCGCGTCTGCCAGGTCATCCACAACCTGCTGTCCAATGCGGTGAAGTTCACCGACCAGGGCCGGATCACCTACACCGTCCGCGGCGAGCGGCTGGACGACAGGAATGTGCGCTTCGACTTCGTGGTGCGGGATTCCGGCGGCGGCATCGCGCCCGACGATCTGGCGCGGCTGTTCCAGCCCTTCACCCAGGTCGACGCCTCCTCGACCCGCCGGTTCGGGGGCACGGGTCTGGGCCTGACCATTTCGCGCCGCATGGCCAACATCATGGGCGGCGACATCACGGTCGAGTCGACGGTCGACGAAGGTTCGGTCTTCACCTTCAGCGTCGAGGCCGAGGTGGTCCGCTGGGCGCCGGAGACGGCCGCCGAGGCCATCGTCGCCGAGGTCGAGGGCGGCCAGCTTCTGAAGGTGCTGGTGGTCGAGGACCATCCGGTGAACCGCATGATCCTGGAAGCCTGGATGTCGTCCGCGGGCCATACCTCGGCCACGGCCGAGAACGGCGAGATCGCCATCGCGGCGGCGGACGAGCAGCCGTTCGATCTGATCATCATGGACGTCAACATGCCGGTCATGGACGGGCTGACCGCCACCCGGGCCATCCGCGCCGGCGACGGCCCCAATCGCGATACGCCGGTGGTGGTGCTGTCGGCCTCGGCCCGGACTGAGGATCATCAGGCCGGACTGGACGCGGGCGCCGACGCCTATCTGAACAAGCCGATCGACTTCGCCGCCCTGGCCCAGGTCATGAACCGGGTGAATGGCGGCCGGGCAGGGATCCAGGCCCTGTCGGTCGTCCAGGAAGCGCAGGCGGCCTGACGGGCCGCGTAACGGTCGCGTATCAGCGCTGAAACACTGTCGGTTGAAACCCGGCGCTGCGCTGAACGGCGGGCGAATGTCGCCGTTCAGGTCGGGCTCAAGGCGGGTGCTCCACAGTGCGGGCAAGTCGGGACGTTCCCGGCTTCCAGCACAGGAGACTGACCATGAAGAAGATTCTGACCGCGGCGATCGCCGCCACCCTGGCCCTGGGGTCGGTCGGCATGGCGTCCGCCGCCGAGGCGCAGAGCCGCGGCCATGACCGCCAGGAACAACGGCAGGATCGTCGCGACGACCGGGCCGACCAGCGCCAGGACCAGCGCGCCTACGCCCGCTGGCAGCGTTCGGAACGCCGCTACAACGCCGGCCGCTACACGCCGCCGCGCGGCCAACAGACCCGCGCCTGGGCCTACGGCCAGCGCCTGCCGGCCAGCTACCGGTCGAGCCAATACGTCGTGCGCAACTACAGCGCCTACGGCCTGCGCCGGCCGCCGTCGGGCTACCAGTATGTCCGCAGCGGCAATGACGTGGTCCTGGCCGCCGTCACGACCGGCCTGATCACCGCCGTCATCGCCGGCCTGTTCAACTAGGCCCGGCATGCTGTCCGGGATCGTCGCCCCGGGGGTCCGTCCCCCCGGGGCGCTTTCCTGCCGGAAAGGCAAATGAATCCGGCTCGCGGGGTTCCATTCCGGGACTCGTGCGTTAGACCCGGCCCATGTCCAACTTCGTCTCCCCCCTGACCGAGGCCGTCGCCGCGGGCCAGAAGGCCGTCGCTGTCGACGCCGCCATGATCGCCAAGCTGACCGACATGGCCGGCGATTTCGCGATCAACCTGTCCATCGCCCTGATCATTCTGGTCGTCACCGTCTTCGTCTCGAAATGGGCGGCGGGGGTGACCCGTCGGGCCCTGTCGCGGGTGCGCGGGTTCCGGCATGACCCGACCGTGCTCAGCTTCGCCGTGCAGGTGGTGCGGGTGGTGGTGCTCATCGTCGGCTTCATCGCCGTCCTGCAGAGGCTTGGCGTCCAGACCACCTCGATCATCGCCGTCCTCGGCGCCGCGTCGCTGGCCGTGGGCCTGGCGCTGCAGGGCACACTGTCGAACGTGGCGGCGGGCGTGCTGCTGCTGGTGCTCCGCCCCTACCGGGTCGGCGATGTGATCGACATCGGCGGCGTCGCGGGGTCGGTGCAGCGGCTGGACCTGTTCACCACCCAGATGTCGAACGCCAACAACCACAAGATCGTGGTGCCGAACTCCAAGGTGCTGGGCGACACCATCCTGAACCTGTCCGGGCAGAAGACGCGGCGGGTCGAGATCAACTTCACGGTCGGCTACGGCGAGGATCTGAATGCGGCCCGACGCGTGCTGGCCGCCGTGGCCGAACTGCACGAGAAGGTGCTGCCCGACCCGGCGCCCTGGACCGGGGTGACGGGCCTGCTGGACAGCGCCGTGCAGATCACCCTGCATGCCTGGGTCGAGTCCGGTGACTGGTGGCAGACGCAGGCCGACCTGATGCAGGGCGGCAAGGAGGCGCTGGACGCCGCCGATATCGAAATTCCGTTCCCGCACCAGGTCGCCGTGCCCTATGGGGACGAGGACGTGATGCCGGTCGTCACCGTCCGCACCGCCGAACAGAAGGTGGAACGCGACCGGGTGTCCGGCGCGGACGAGGCGCCGCAGGGGGAAGGCTGAGTGATGCGTTACGACTTCGGTTCCGACAACACCGCCGGCATGGCGCCGTCGGCCCTGCAGGGGCTGATCGACGCCAACACGGGCTATGCCCGGGCCTACGGCGCGGATGACGTCACGGCGCGGGCGGCAGACCAGATCCGACAGCGGCTCGACGCCGACGCGGAAGTCCGGTTCGTTTTCTCGGGCACCGCGGCCAACGCCATCGCCCTGTCGATGCTGGCCTGGCCGCATGAGGCGGTGCTGGCCCACCACGCCGCCCACATCTGCACCGACGAGACGGGGGCCCCGGGCTTCTTCGGCCAGGGCGTGGGTCTGATCGGCCTGCCGGGGTTCTCGGGCAAGATCGATCAACTGGCGCTTCAGGCCGCGCTGGAGGAGCCCGAGGTGGGGCACCGTCAGCCGCCGGCGGCCCTGAGCCTGACCCAGGCCACCGAATACGGCACGGTCTACACCGAGGAAGAGCTGCGCCACCTGATCGAGCCGGTGAAGGCGAAGGGCTACGGCGTCCACATGGACGGCGCGCGGCTGGCGAACGCCGCCGCCGCAGGCTTCGACCTGACGCAGATCGCCCGGCTGGGCGTGGACCTCCTGGTCTTCGGCGGGGCCAAGGCGGGCGCGAACTGCACCGAGGCCATCGTCATGTTCGACAAGTCACTGGCGCGGCGGATCGACAACCGGCTCAAGCAGGCGGGGCAGGTGGCCTCCAAGGGACGGTATCTGGCGGCGCCCTTCCTGGGCCTGCTGGAAAGCGGCGACTGGGAGAGCGGCGCGGCGCACGCCAATCTGATGGCGCAGAAGCTGGCCGAGGGGATCGCGCTCAACACCCCCTTCGTCCTGGCCCATCCGGTCGAGGCCAATGCGGTCTTCGTGCGCATGCCGCCGGAGGCGCATGAACGGCTGAACGCCCTGGGCTGGGCCTGCTACCGCTTCGATGACGGCTCGGTGCGCTTCGTCTGCTCTTGGGCGACCACGGAAGAGACGGTCGAGGCGGTGCTGGAGGCCATGCGCGGCCTTTGAGCCCGGCCTGTCGCCACCCTGCTGACAGGAACGGGACCGGACCGTGGCAGTTTCCCTTTCGACGCCCCATCTTGGTGGCGTGCGTTGGGGAGCCGTCCGCATGAACGTCCATTCGCCTGTCCCGTCGACCGTAGACGACGACATCGCCCTGTACCGCCGGGTGCGGGCGGGCATGCCGGAACTGGCGAAGGGCCTGTCGGCGGAGGATCTGGCGGCCCAGTCCATGGCCGACTGCAGTCCGGGCAAGTGGCACCTGGCCCACAGCAGCTGGTTCTTCGAGGCCATGATCCTGTCGCGGGAGCCGGACTATCGTCCGGTCGACGCCCGCTGGCAGACCCTGTTCAACAGCTACTACGAAGCCCTGGGCGAGCGGGTGGCGCGACCCGAGCGGGGGCTGATGACCCGCCCGTCGCTGGATGAGGTGCTGGCCTATCGCCGTGAGATCGACCGGCGGATGATCCGCTGGCTTGGGCAGGGCGAGATGGACGCCCACGCCCGCTATCTGTTCGTTCTGGGCCTGCATCACGATCAGCAGCATCAGGAGCTGTTCCTGATGGACGTGCTGAACCTGATGTCCCGTTCGCCGCTGGACCCGGAGGCCTTCCCGGTCGAGCCCCGGCCGGGCCCGGTCCAGCCGCCGCGCGGCGGTGACAACGTCCTCGAGGGTGGTCCGGTGGAGATCGGCCACGTCGGCGGGGCTTTCGCCTTCGACAATGAGGGGCCCAGACACCGGGTGTGGCTGGAGCCCTTCTCCCTGGACCAGGACCTGGTCAGCAATGGCGACTGGCTGCGCTTCATCGCCGACGGCGGCTACAGCCGGCCGGAGCTCTGGCTGTCGGACGGCTGGGCGACGGTGACGGCCGAGGGCTGGGACGCGCCCCTGTACTGGCGCCGGGACGAGGCGGGCTGGAGCACGATGACCCTGGCCGGCCGCCGGCCGGTCGACCCGGCGGCGCCGGTCCGGCATGTCAGCCTGTACGAGGCCGACGCCTATGCGCGCTGGGCCGGCAAGCGGTTGCCGACGGAAGCCGAATGGGAACATGCGGTCGCGTCCCGGCCTGAGGCGTTCAGCAACGCCTTCGGCGAGGTCTGGCAATGGACCGCCTCCGCGTATGCGCCCTATCCGGGCTTCCGTCCGACAGAGGGGACGGCGTCGGAGTACAACGGCAAATTCATGATCAACCAGGCGGTGCTGCGCGGGTCCAGTTTCGCGACGCCGGACGGGCACGCGCGCGTGACCTACCGGAACTTCTTCCATCCGCATCAACGCTGGGCCTTCGCCGGGCTGAGGCTGGCGTCGGACGCCGATCCCCGGTCGTCGGCGACGACGGACGAGGCGGAGGCCTTGCGGACGGACCTGATCGCCGGGCTGTCGCGGACGCCCAAAAGGACGTCGCCGAAATGGTTCTATGACGCGACGGGGTCGGAGCTGTTCGAGGACATCACGCGGCTGCCGGAATACTACCCCACCCGTCAGGAGGCGGCCCTGCTCCGGGCGGTGGCTCCGGAGTGGGCACCGCGGTTCGGTCCGCGCGCCACCCTGGTCGAATTCGGTTCGGGCGCGAGCGAGAAGACCCGGATTGTGCTGGATGCCGTTCCGGACCTTGCGACCTATGTGCCCATCGACATCAGCCCCGATGCGCTGGAGGCGGCCGCCGACCGGCTGCGCGCGGCCTATGCCGATTTGCAGGTCCGGCCGGTGACGGGCGACTTCCTGTCGCTGGAAGGCCTGCCGGACGGGGTGGGGGAGGGGCGGAAGATCGGCTTCTTCCCGGGCTCGACCATCGGCAATCTGACCCCCGACGAGGCCGTCGCCTTCCTGACGGGCGCGCGCCGGCTGCTGGGGGAGGACGCCCTGTTCGTGCTGGGGGTGGATCTGGTGAAGGCCCCGGAGACCCTGATCGCCGCCTATGACGACGCCCGTGGAGTGACGGCCGCCTTCAACCGCAACCTGCTGGTGAGGGCCAATCGGGAGCTTGGAGCGGATTTCGACGTCGAGGCCTTCGCCCATCTGGCGGTCTGGAACCCCGCCGCCTCGCGCATGGAGATGCACCTGCAGGCGACCCGGCCGATGGCGGTGACCATCGGCGACCGCCGCATCGACTTCGCCCGGGGGGAAACCATCCACACCGAGAACTCGCGCAAATTCACCGAGGCCTCGGTTCGCGAACTGGCGTCGGCCTCCGGGTGGCGCGTGGCCGACTTCCGCGAGGGGGGCGCGCCGTCGGTCGCCCTGGCGCTTCTGGAAAGCTGACACGAAAAAAGGCGACGCCTCGAAGGCGCCGCCCTTTCGGGATCATTGGTCCGGGCGGTTACTCCGCCTCGGGAGCCTTCTGGTTCCGCGAGCCGTGAGAGGCTTCTCCCCCCTTGCGGCCGGCCTGTGCGGCGAGGCTGCGATCCTGGGAGAAGCTGCGTTTCTCACTGGGGACGCTGGCGCCGCCCTTGCGGGCGATTTCGCGCTGGCGCTCCGGGTCCATCGAGGCAAAGCCCCGTTTGGAGACGCCGGAGGCTCGGGTGGGCTGACCTTGAGCCATCGGTGGTTCCTTTCGTGGCGACAGTGGCGGTTGCCAGATCAACCCCCACGCTCCCGTCCGGTTCCGGCGGGTGTTTCACGGAATTGCGAACGAATCACAGGGTTTCCGACGGTGACTGCGGCGTCTCGTCCGGCGCGCCCGCCGGATCGATGTCCGGCGCGGGGGAGTCAGGGGGGCTCACCTCGGGCGGAACGTCGGCGGGGATGTCGGGGGCGGTGTCCGGCGACGGCGGCGGCCTTTCCGACGGCGCGCCGGCGGGATCGATATCAGGCGGGGCGGCGGGGGTGTTGCTCATCGTCAGTCTCCCTTTACCCGGAGGCAACGCGGCCCCGGGGGCTCCGTTGCCTGGACCGCGCGACGGGAACCGGGCCGGAGGGGGCGGATTGAACCAGCGCGTTCATCCTTCCCGAGGAGTTTCCGATGACCGAGACCTACGCCGGACAGACCACCGCCGATGATATTGTCGATGCGTTCGACACGCCCGCCCAGCGCCTGGACCGTGAGGCGGACGCCATCCTGCAGCGCGACGAGATGCGGTCGCTGGGCGTGAGGCCTTTGCGGCAGGCGATTCGCGAGGACGCCCGCGCCGTCGGCGACTGGGGGCGGGGCCGCGCCGGACAGCTGCGCCATACCGTCGAGGAGGAGCCCGTCCGCTATGCGGTCTATGCGCTGGGTCTGGGTATCCTGATCGGCCTGCTGGCGGCGCGCTAGACGCGCGTCAGGAGGGGCCTGTCGCCGGACGCGGGATCGGCGCGCGCCGCAGGGCCTCGTCCGAGACGAAGGGATTGGTCCGCCGCTCGGCGCCGAAGGTCGAGTGCGGGCCGTGCCCCGGAATGAAGGTGACGTCGTCGCCCAACGGCCAGAGGCGCGTCACGATGGCGTCCAGCAGGGCGGCATGATCGCTGCGCGGAAAGTCGGTGCGCCCGATCGAGCCCTGGAACAGGACGTCGCCGACCTGGGCGAAGCGCGCCTCGCGGTTGAAGAAGACGACGTGGCCGGGCGTGTGGCCGGGACAGTGGTAGACCTCCCAGGTCGTTTCGCCGAGCGTCAGGACGTCGCCGTTCTCGAGCCATCGGGTCGGGGTGAAGCTGCGACAGCCCGGCATGCCGAACCGCAGGCCGTTCTCGGGAATCTGGTCGATCCAGAACTGGTCCTCGATATGCGGGCCGATAATGTCGAGGCCGGTTTTCTCCTGCATTTCGGCCGCGCCGCCCGCATGATCGAGGTGGCCGTGGGTGATCCAGATGGCCTCCAGCGTCAGGCCGTTCTGCTGCACAGCGGCCAGAAGGCCGTCGACCGAGCCGCCCGGATCGATGATCGCGGCCTTCCTCGTCTTCCGGCACCAGACGATGGTGCAGTTCTGCTGGAGCGGGGTGACGGGGACGACGCCGACGCCGATCGGGGAGGGGGCCGGGGAGGAGGAAGGGCTCATGCCTCCACAGATAGCGACCCGGACGTCGGACTGAAACCATCCGCTCACGTTGACCTTTGAGGCGGTCATCGACATAAGGGCGGGCTTCAAAGGCGCCGCCCCCCGAAAGGGCGGCCCTTATTGCATTTCCCACACCGCGCGCGCCGGCCTCATTGGCGCCGCCCCAGAGCGTCAGATATCCCGACCATGCAAGTCGTCGAAAAGTCCTCCGAAGGCCTGAGCCGCGTGATCGCGGTGACCATTCCCGTCGCCGAGCTGAACGAAAAGCTGGATGCGCGCCTGAAGGAAGTTGCGCCCCAGATGAAGCTGAAGGGCTTCCGTCCGGGCAAGGTTCCGGTCGCGCACGTCAAGAAGACCTTCGGCCGCGAGTTCATGGGCGAGATCATCAACGACTCGCTGAACACCTCCAGCCAGGCCGCCCTGGACGAAGCCAAGGTCCGTCCGGCCGCGCCGGCCGAGATGAAGCTGGTCTCGGACATGGACAAGGTCATCGCCGGTCAGGAAGACCTGGCCTATGAAATGTCGCTGGAAGTCATGCCGGAGTTCACCCCGGTCGACCCGAAGACCCTGAAGCTGGACCGTCCGACCTATGAGGCGACCGACGCCGATCTGGACGAGGCCCTGACCGAACTGGCCGGCCAGGCCAAGTCCTACGAGGACAAGAAGGGCAAGACCGTGAAGGCCGCCGAGGGCGACCAGCTGATCATCGACTTCGTCGGCAAGCTGGACGGTGAAGTGTTCGAGGGCGGTTCGGCCGAGGACGCGGAACTGGTCATCGGTTCGGGCCGCTTCATCCCGGGCTTCGAAGAGCAGCTGACCGGCGCCAAGGTCGGTGAAGAGAAGACCATCGAGGTCACCTTCCCCGCCGACTACCAGGCCGCCAATCTGGCCGGCAAGCTGGCCACCTTCGACATCACCGTGAAGGCCATCAAGGCCGAGGCCGAAGCCAAGGTGGACGACGAGTTCGCCAAGCGCATCGGTCTGGAGTCGCTGGACAAGCTGAAGGAACTGCTGTCGGCGAACCTGAACCAGCAGTACGCCGGCGCCGCCCGCTTCAAGCTGAAGCGCGCCCTGCTGGACGCCCTGGACAAGGCCCACGACTTCGCCCTGCCGCCGAAGATGGTCGAGGCCGAGTTCGACGGCATCTGGCAACAGGTCGAGGCTGACAAGGCCGCCGGCCGCCTGCCGGAAGACGACGCCAAGAAGTCGGACGACGAGCTGAAGACCGAGTACCGCAAGATCGCCGAGCGCCGGGTGCGCCTGGGTCTGGTCCTCGCCGAGATCGGCCGCGCCAACAACGTGACCGTCTCCGACCAGGAGCTGAACAACGCCATCATGAACGAGGCCCGCCGTTACCCGGGCCAGGAGCGTCAGGTGCTGGACTTCTACCGCCAGAACCCCAACGCCGCCGCCCAGATGCGCGCCCCGATCTATGAGGAGAAGGTCTGCGATCTGATCTTCGACACCGCCGAAGTGACCGACAAGCCGATCACCAAGGAAGAGCTGCTCAAGGAAGAAGACGAGATCTGATCCGGCGGCCCGGCGACGGGCTGACCGGCATGATCCCATGACCGCCCGGCGAGACCTCGCCGGGCGGTTTGTCTTTGAGGGGCGTCGCCGGATTACAGCGGTGACAGAAACCGGTCTCAGGGCCGCCGGAATCGCATGCCGTGGTGCGTGTGAACGGGGTGAGTACAAGGGGAGGGCGTATGAGTGTTCTGACAGGCCTGCTGGCCGCAACGGTTCTGTGGGGCGCGCAGACGCCGCAGGCGGCTCCGGCGCCCGCGCCGGTCGCGGCTTCGCAGGAGCAGGACGTCACCGATCTGGGCGAGGTCATCGTCGGCGGCCGCCCGGCGCGGGAGGTGGCCTCCAGCTTCATCGAGACCGTCGGCGCGCCGTCGTCCTCGCGGCGGCTGGCGCGCTGGCCGCATTCGGTCTGCGTCAGCGTCGCCAATCTGGCGCAGGAGCCGGCCCAGTACCTGGTCGACCGGGTGTCCGAGGTGGCCGAGGACCTGGGTCTGCGCGCCGGCGAGCCCGGCTGTGTCGCCAATGTGCTGATCATCGCCGCCAGCGACGCCTCGGCGATGGCCGACGCCCTTGTCGATGAATACCGCGTCGCCTTCCGTCCGGCGGGCGGCGGCACGACCCGGTCGCTGTCCGTGCTGGAAGACTTCCGCAAGGTCGATCGCCCGGTGCGCTGGTGGCATATCAGCCTGCCGGTCGATTCCGAGACGGGCGATGCGGCCGTCAGAACGCGGCAGGGGGACGATCCGCCGGCCATCAATATTTCGCGCGCCTCCCGCCTGCGTTCCGACATTCGCGACGACCTGAACAAGGTCATCATCGTCGTCGACGTCGACAGGCTGGGCGGCGTGAACATCCGTCAGCTGGGCGACTACATCGCGCTGGTGGCCCTGGCGCAGGTCGACCTGCGGGCCTCCCCGACCGGCTTGCCGACGGTGCTGAACCTGTTCGAGGAGCCGGAGAGCACCCCGGGACTGACCGAGTGGGACCTCGCCTATCTGCAGGCGCTGTACCGGGCCGAGCCGAACCGCAGCACCGCGGCGGGGCAGGCGTCCGATCTGGCCGCCCTCATGCTGCGCCGCCGCCGCGCGCAGGACCAGGAGGCCGCGCCGGCGCCGAATCAGCCCTGAGGTGAAACCCGAGCCTGCGCCTGTGAGGGTTGTGCTTGTGCGCCGGAGCGCCCTGACGCAGTCTGGCGCCGAGGGTTTGCAGGAGGCTCAGGATGTTCGCCGCACTCGTCGCCGGGGCCCTGCTGGGGCTGTCCACGCCGTCGCAGGACCCGCCAGCCCTGCCGTCCACCCCGGACCCGGAGGCCGCCACCCGACTGTCGGACGTGGTCGTCTCCGCCCGGGACCTTGAGGAGCGAACGCGGGCGCTGGTGGACGAAATGGCCGCCCCCGCGAACCATCGCGGGCTGGCGCGCTGGGGCGGACGGGTCTGTGTGGGCGCGGTCAACGTGCGGCAGGAAGTCGCGCAGGCGATGATCGATCGCGTCTCGCGACTGGCGGCGGACCTGAACCTGCGCGTGGGCGAGCCCGGCTGCACGCCCAATGTAGTGCTGATCTTCACCGAGGACGCCCAGGGGATGAGCCGGGCCATGGTCGAACAGGACCGCCGGGCGTTCCACAACGGGATCGGCGGCCTGGATCGGGGACGGGCGGCGTTGGACGCCTTCCAGAACGGGGACGCCCCCGTCCGCTGGTGGCACGTCAGCCTGCCGGTCGTGGGCGCCACCGGAGCGCGCGCGATCCGGTTTCCCGGAGACGGTCCTGTCTTCGTGCCCGGCGAGGGCAGGGTGAACCGGGGGCGGCCGATCACCGACGTCCTGAACAAGGTCCTGATCGTCGTGGATGTGGATCAGCTGGAAGGCGTCAGCCTGCCGCAGCTGAGCGACTATGTGGCCATGGTGGCCATGGCGCAGATCGATCCGGACGGCGACACCGCCGCCCATGACACCGTGCTGAACCTGTTCTCCGACCCGCTGGGGGTGGACGGCCTGTCCGACTGGGACGCGGTCTATCTGCAGGCCCTCTACGATTCGGCCTGGGAACGGGTGAACCCGAGCGGCCAGGCCGCGGCGATCGCCCGGGTGGTCCGTCGCGCCGAACGGGACCAGGCGCGTCGCGAGCGTACGGCGCAGTAACCCCGACGCCTTGCGTCAACGCTTCCTCAAGACGATATCCTGTCCAACAGGGACAGCGACCGGTGAGTCGCGGCCCAGAACATCCGAGAAGGCCTGAATGCGCGATCCGATCGAACTGATGAACATGAACCTCGTCCCGATGGTGGTCGAGCAATCCAGCCGGGGCGAACGCTCGTTCGACATCTTCTCGCGCCTGCTGCGCGAGCGGATCATCTTCCTGACCGGCCCCTTCGAGGACGGCATGGCGTCGCTGATCTGCGCCCAGCTGCTGTTCCTGGAATCGGAGAACCCGAAAAAGGAAATCTCCATGTACATCAACAGCCCCGGCGGACAGGTGTCCTCGGCGCTCGCGATCTACGACACCATGCAATACATCCGCTCGCCGGTCTCGACCGTGGTCATGGGCATGGCCGCCTCGGCCGGTTCGCTGATCCTGACGGCCGGCGCCGCCGGTCAGCGCGTGGCCCTGCCGAACGCCCGCGTCATGGTGCACCAGCCCTCGGGCGGCTTCCGCGGCCAGGCGTCGGATATCGAGCTGCACGCCGCCGACATCCGCTACACCAAGCGCCGTCTGAACGAGATCTACGTTCACCACACCGGCCGCACCTATGAGGAAGTCGAGAAGACCCTCGACCGCGACCACTTCATGTCGGCCGAGGAAGCCAAGGCCTGGGGCATCGTGGACCACGTCTACGACCGCCGCGAACAGGCCGACGCCGACGGCGTGAAGACGCCCGGCAACTGATCGACGGCCGGTTTTGAAACGACGGGGGCGCGCCGGGGACGGCGCGCCCTTTTCGTTTGTGCTATCAGCCCGTCATGCAGAATCTGACGCGTGACACCGAAGGGACCGTCGAGGTCGACGGCGACCTGTATCACTGGGCGCTGCGCCGCCAGCCGCGGCCGACCCACGGCGGCGAGTGGGAGGGGATCGCGGTGACCCTGCGCCACGTCGACTACAAGCGCGAGGCCATCGTGCAGTTTCCGCCGCCGGTGCGTCCGAACGGCCGTCCGGACACGGAAAAGCAATTCGTGAACCTGGAGCATGTCCGCAATGCCGTCGCGGCGATCATCGAGGCGGGCTGGGAGCCCACCTCGCGCGGCAAGGCGGTCAGCTTCGACGTCGACGAACAGGGGCGGTGAGGCGACTCAGGGCCGCCCGGTGAACACCCGGAAGCCCTTTTCGTCGGCGGCGGCGATCATCTCGGTGTCGCCGGAGGTGTCGCCGTAGGCGGCGCTCAGGTGGACATCCTCGCCATAGGCCGCCTTCAGCCGTCGCACCTTCTCCTCGCCGCGGCAGTTGGGGGTGTCGAAGCCGCCGGTGATCCGGTCTTCGGAATCGAAGGTCAGATGGGTGCCGATCAGGCCCTCGGCGCCGAGGCGGCGGGCGAAGGGAGCCACGGTGGTCTCCGGACTGGCGGTCACGATTACGCGATGGGCGCCGCGTCGTCCCCAGTCACGCCAGACTTCCAGCGCGTCCGGGCGCATGAAATCCGTCCACACCTGTTCCGTGAACCGTTCGGCGTCGGCCTCCAGTTCGGCGCGACCGACGCCCTTGAGGAATTCCTTCACGGAGGCCGCCTTGATCCGGCCCCGGTCGCGGTCCCGGGCATAGGCGGCGACCGCCGGAGCCATCCTGACAAGGCCCAGCGCCCAGCCTCCGGCCCCGGCGCGCCAGCGCAGGAAGCTGGTGAAGCTGTCGCGGATCGTCAGGGTGCCGTCGAAGTCGAAGGCGACGACCGGCACGCCCTTTGCAACGGTCTGGCGAAAATCCTTAAGGGTTCCCATGTCAGACATTCGCCGCGATCCCCATCAACAGTGAACGTCCCGAAACCGGCAATGGCCACGCTTTGGCGGGGTTGTGGCGGACGCGGGGATGGGTGATTGTCAATTTTTGAAGACCTTTGCGCCCAATGTTCGGGAATCAACGCGGAGGAAGCGCGTTCAGCCTCATATCGGGGCGAACCGCGGGAGTGAGAAGGGTCTATGACCAAGGCAGCCGGCACCGACGCCAAAAGTACGCTCTACTGCTCGTTCTGCGGCAAGAGCCAGCACGAGGTGCGCAAGCTCATCGCCGGGCCGACCGTGTTCATCTGCGATGAATGCGTCGAGCTCTGCATGGACATCATCCGTGAAGAGCACAAAATCTCCTTCTCGAAGGCCAAGGACGGCGTCCCGAGCCCGAAGGAGATCCGCGAAGTCCTGGATGACTATGTCATCGGGCAGGGCCACGCGAAGAAGGTGCTCTCGGTGGCGGTTCACAACCACTACAAGCGCCTGAACCACGCGACGAAGAACAACGACGTCGAACTGGCCAAGTCGAACATCATGCTGATCGGGCCCACCGGCTCGGGCAAGACGCTGCTGGCCCAGACGCTGGCGCGCATCATCGACGTGCCCTTCACCATGGCCGACGCCACCACCCTGACCGAAGCCGGTTACGTGGGCGAGGACGTCGAGAACATCATCCTGAAGCTGCTGCAGGCGTCCGACTACAATGTCGAGCGCGCCCAGCGCGGCATCGTCTACATCGATGAAATCGACAAGATTTCGCGCAAGTCGGACAACCCCTCGATCACCCGCGACGTGTCGGGCGAGGGCGTGCAGCAGGCCCTGCTGAAGATCATGGAAGGCACTGTCGCCTCCGTGCCCCCGCAGGGCGGCCGCAAGCATCCGCAGCAGGAGTTCCTGCAGGTCGATACGGCGAACATCCTGTTCATCGTGGGCGGCGCCTTCGCCGGCCTCGAGAAGGTGATCTCGGCCCGCGGCGAGGGCGTCTCGATCGGCTTCGGCGCCAAGGTCAAGGAAGTCGATGAGCGCCGCACGGGCGACATCCTGAAGGAAGTCGAGCCCGACGACCTGATGCGCTTCGGCCTGATTCCCGAGTTCATCGGCCGTCTGCCGGTTCTGGCGACGCTGGAAGATCTGGACGAGAAGGCGCTGGTCACCATCCTGACCGAGCCGAAGAACGCCCTGGTCAAGCAGTACAAGCGCCTGTTCGAGATGGAGAATGTGGACCTGACCTTCACCGACGACGCCCTGATGGCCGTCGCCAAGAAGGCCATCACCCGCAAGACCGGCGCGCGGGGGCTGCGCTCGATCCTGGAAGGGATCCTGCTGGAGACCATGTTCGAGCTGCCGACCTTCGAGGGCGTCGAGGAAGTCGTCGTCAACGCCGAGGTCATCGAGGGCAAGGCCCAGCCGCTGCTGATCTATGCCGAGACCAAGGGCAAGAAGAACGCCCAGCCCGACAGCGCCGCCTGATCGCGACGCCGGACGGCACGGAAAACGGGGCCGCTCGCCAGCCATGGCGGGCGGCCTTTCCCGTTTCGGGGATCAGCGCGCCGCGGGCGCGGACCGCTCGGGCTCGGGTTCAGGCTCGGCAGGACGCCGCAGGCCGTCGGCCAGGCCGTGGTAGAGGCGCTTGCCGCTGACGGTCCGGGCCGCGACATCGGCGACGACGGCGGCGGCGAACAGCGGCAGGATCATGCCCCGGTTGGCGGTCATCTCGGCGATGATGACCACGGCGGTCAGGGGCGCCCGGACGACGCCGACAAAGTAGGCGATCATGCCCAGTAGGACGATGGCGCTGCGGCTGTCGCCCGGGAACAGGTCGGCCAGAAGGCCGCCCAGCCCCGCGCCGACCGACAGCGACGGGGCGAAGACGCCGCCGGGGGCGCCGGACAGGCTGGACGCCAGGGTGCTGATGAATTTGGCGGGGGCGAACCAGATCGGCTGGCGACCGCCCTCGACCAGGGTGCGGGCGGTGTCGTAACCGGTGCCCCAGGTCAGGTTGAGCGCCAGGACGCCCACGATCGCCACCACGAAGCCGAACGCCGTCGCCGCGATCAGGGGGTGGCGGCCGAGGATTGAGCCCGGCTTCAGCAGGGCCAGGGAGACGCGGGAGAACAGGCCGCCGGCGGCGCCGCCGATCACGCCGACGACAAGGGCGGCGGGCAGGGCGTGCAGGGCCGACATGGTCCCGGATACGGCGCCGAAATAGACATAGTCCCCGGCCAGACCCAGCGGGATGAGGCCGGCGATCACGATGGTCGCCATGACCAGCAGGGTGAGCCTCTGCTCGTAGGCGGCGGCCAGTTCCTCCAGCGCGAAGGCCACGCCGGCGATCGGGGTGTTGAAGGCGGCCGCCACGCCGGCCGCGCCGCCGGCGATGATGACGGCGGCGTTGACCGGCATGCGCAGCAGGCGATGGAAGGCGACCATCAGGGCGGCGCCGACCTGAACCGTCGGCCCCTCCCGTCCCACCGACCCGCCCACGGACAGGGCCGCGAGGGTGGCGGCGATCTTGAATGCGGCGGTCCGCAGCGACACGAAGCCGTCTGCGGCCTGGGGATCGCGGGCCGCGGCGATGACCTGGGGAATGCCCGACCCCTTGGCCAGGGGGGCGAAGCGACGCGTGCTCAACACCAGCAGGAAGAAGCCGAGCGGGGTCAGGATCAGCGGCGCCAGCGGCCACAGGGCGACCAGACGGGCGAACAGGGTCTGGGCCTCATCGGCGGCGCGGGCGAAGCCCCAGGCGAACAGGCCCACACAGATCGCACCGCCCGCGGCGGCCGTGCGGCTCTTCCAGACCGGGCCGATGTGTTCACGCCACGCCGCGTGCAGGGCCTTGCGGGTTCGGGCCGCCATGCCGTCCTGACTTCACTGGGGGTTGAGCGCCTGACCTAGACCTCATCCGGGCCAGGCGCAAATCCGGGTCTTCAGGGGGTGCGGGGATGGAGATTGGTCTGCTCGGCCTTTTCCTTGGCCATGTCGCGGGTCGACGGACTGGGGCCGCTCATCATGCCGTCGCCGGGCGGCGGCGGTTCCGTGGCGCCGGGCGCGGCGGCGCCGCCGCTGCCCGTCGTCGGAGCCCTGTCCATCGACTCCGCCGGGGCGGCGCCCGGAGCGGTCATCGGGCCGGCGGCGCTTTCGGCCTCGGTCGTCCCCGTTGCGTCCGCCGTGGGCGCCTCGGGCTCGGCCGGCTGCTGGCAGGCGCCGAGGGCAAGCGTCAGGGTCAGGGCGCCGACAGCGCCGAACAATTGGGTATTCATGGACGGTTTCCTCCCTTTTATGTCCGACTGCTGAACGGCAACGCTGCCGGAATCGTTGCGTTTGCGGGGGAGGGTGGCGGAGCGGCCACAGGGCTGTGCGGCGCCGTCATGCCGTCCGGCGCGATCCCGCGCACGGCCCACGGGGTGTCAGGGGCTGTCGCGCACGATCCGTGCAGCGTCGCTTTTCATCAACGGTCCCCAGTCGCCTGCGGCCGTTACGCTTGAACGGCGCGACCGCAAAACCACATACTCACCTGAAGGCCGCCGAAACGGCGGGCCGAGTCGAAACGGTGGAACATCGCGTTCCGGACGCCGGCGCGGCGGGCCCAAGATCAACAAGGGCCCCGGAGTAGTATCATGACCGAGACCAAGACCCTTCCCGTCCTGCCTCTGAGAGACATCGTCGTCTTCCCGCACATGGTCGTGCCCCTCTTCGTGGGTCGCGAGAAGTCCGTGCGCGCGCTGGACGAAATCATGAAGGGTGAGAAGCAGATCCTTCTGGCGACCCAGAAGAACAGCGTCGACGACGATCCCGCCGCGGACGCCATCTATCCGATCGGCGTGCTGGCCAATGTCCTGCAGCTTCTGAAGCTGCCCGACGGCACCGTGAAGGTGCTGGTCGAGGGCAAGGGGCGCGCCCGCCTGCTGAAGTTCACCGACCGGACCGAGTATTTCGAGGCTGAGGCCGAGGAGATCGCGGACGAGGAGGGCGAACCCTCCCAGTCCGAAGCCCTGCTGCGCGCGGTGATCGAGCAGTTCGAAAACTATGTGAAGCTGAACAAGAAGGTGCCGCCCGAGGCCCTCAGCTCGATCCCGCAGATCACCGACCCGTCCAAGCTGGCGGACTCGGTCGCGGCCCACCTGTCGGTCAAGATCGGCGACAAGCAATCGCTGTTGGAGACCGTGGCGGTGCCGTCGCGTCTGGAGAAGGTCTACGGCCTGATGGAGGGCGAAATCTCCGTCCTGCAGGTCGAGAAGAAGATCCGCTCGCGCGTGAAGCGCCAGATGGAGAAGACCCAGCGCGAGTACTATCTGAACGAGCAGATGAAGGCGATCCAGCGCGAGCTGGGCGAGACCGACGACCAGCGCGATGAAATCCTCGAGCTGGAGAAGCGGATCCGCAAGACGCGCCTGTCCAAGGAAGCGCGCACCAAGGCCGAGGCCGAGGTGAAGAAGCTGCGCAACATGAGCCCGATGTCGGCGGAATCGACGGTGGTGCGGAACTACCTCGACTGGCTGCTGTCGATCCCGTGGGGCAAGGCCAAGCAGAAGCCGATCAACCTGCAGACGGCCGAGGACATCCTCGAGGAGGATCACTACGGCCTGGAGAAGGTGAAGGAGCGGATCATCGAGTATCTGGCCGTCCAGGCGCGCACCGGCTCGCTGAAGGGGCCGATCCTGTGCCTCGTCGGCCCTCCCGGCGTCGGCAAGACCTCGCTGGCCAAGTCCATCGCCAAGGCGACGGGCCGTGAATACGTCCGCATGTCGCTGGGCGGCGTGCGCGACGAGGCCGAGATCCGCGGCCACCGCCGGACCTACATCGGCTCCATGCCGGGCAAGATCATCCAGTCGATGAAGAAGGCCAAGACCACCAACGCCTTCATCCTGCTGGACGAGATCGACAAGCTGGGCGCCGACTGGCGCGGCGACCCGTCGTCGGCGCTTCTGGAGGTGCTGGACCCGGCCCAGAACTCGACCTTCGGGGATCACTACCTCGAGGTCGACTATGACCTGTCCAACATCATGTTCGTCACCACGGCGAACAGCCTGAACATGCCTCAGCCCCTGCTGGACCGGATGGAGATCATCCGGGTCAGCGGCTACACCGAGGACGAGAAGGTCGAGATCGCCAAGCGTCACGTCCTGCCCAAGGTGACGACCGACAACGGTCTGAAGCCGGCGGAGTTCGTGGTGCCGGATGACACCATCCGCGACCTGATCCGCTACTACACCCGCGAAGCTGGCGTGCGGTCGCTGGAGCGGGCGTTCGGCGGACTGGCCCGCAAGGCCGTGCGCGAGATGGCCAAGACCGGCGCGACCGCGATCACCGTGGACGAGGCCAAGCTGGCCGAGTACGCGGGCGTGCGGAAATTCCGCTATGGCGAGACGGACGAGGAAGATCAGGTCGGCATCGTCACCGGCCTGGCCTGGACCGAGTTCGGCGGCGACATCCTGACCATCGAGGCGATCAAGATGCCGGGCCGCGGCCGCATGACCGTGACCGGCAACCTGAAGGAGGTGATGAAGGAGTCGATCTCCGCCGCCGCCTCCTACGTCCGCTCGCGGGCGCTCAGCTTCGGCGTGAAGCCGCCGGTGTTCGAGAAGACCGACATCCACGTGCACGTGCCGGACGGCGCGACGCCCAAGGACGGTCCTTCGGCCGGTGTCGCCATGACCGTGGCCATGGTCTCGGTCCTGACCGGCATCCCGATCCGCAAGGATATCGCCATGACCGGCGAGATCACCCTGCGCGGCCGGGTCACCGCCATCGGCGGCCTGAAGGAGAAGCTGCTGGCGGCCCTCCGCTCGGGCATCAAGACGGTGCTGATCCCGGAAGAGAACGAGAAGGACCTCGCCGACGTGCCCGACAATGTGAAGGGCGCGCTGGAGATCGTTCCGATCAAGACCGCCGACGAGGCTCTGAAATGGGCCCTGACCGGCGTCCTGACCCCGGTGGAGTGGGACGAGGAAGCCGAACCGCTCCCCGCCGCCACCCCGCCGACCGACGGCGCCACGGTGAGCGCGGCTCACTAAGGCCGGTCAAAGCCTGAAACGAAGACCCCGCCCGGAGCGATCCGGGCGGGGTTTTTGCTGGCTGCTCTTTGACGGTCCCGGCTTGGTGCCCCGCAGGCCACTCACTCGTCCCGTTGGCGATCAAACGGCCGTGCGAAATTCTGGACAAGGGCCTCGGCCGGGACCGCGTCCGCGCCCATGTGTCTTACGAAGGCTTCGCTCAACACAGAGACCCACCTGAGGTGTTTGTCCGGCGGGCTTTTCACATCAGATTCAGCGCTGATCGCCAGTTCAGCGAACTCTTCGGCTGTTACGATGCCGGTCGATGGCAGAAGGTCTGTGACGTGTGTCGGCTTGCCGTTCACGATGCCCCCGCAAAAGCCGAGTCTGATGCATATGTTGGCCAGCAGCAGGTCAAAGGTCGTCGGGTAGATAATCTCGACTTCGCGAGAGCGGGCGTCGCACCAAAAGCGGATTGAATGCTTCCCCACGTCGGCGAAGGTTCGATCAGGTGCGCCGTCATTTAGCGAATACCGGACGCCGATCCTCGCCAGATATGGAAGTTCATATTGCTCCCCGCTGGGTTCGAGGGTGAAGGTCAGGACCTCTTCGGTGTTGTTCTCAAAGACGCTGACGGGCATGCCTCGTCTCTAGCACGCCGGGCCGCCGACGAGAGAACGACCACGTCAGCCTTTCCCGCATTGAAGGCCAAGCCATGGGCGATCAGGGCAGGGTTCTTACTGGGCCGAGCCCGGAGTGCTGTTGTCTTGTGAGCGGCCTATCGCTGACAGGGCCAGCGGGTGTTCTTCACCCTGTACATATAGCCCCAGCGGACGCCCAGTTGCCGTAGTTGGATCCGGTCGCCGATGCGACAGCCGTGACGGGCGGGCAGTTCCACGCGCGCGAAGCCGTCGGCGACTTTGATGCTGGCTGTGCTGACCGAACCCTGACCTTCGAGTTCGGCAAAGCCCAAACCGGTGATCTGGCCTGTGATGTCGCGGGCGGGATAGCGTGGCGCAAGGATCAGCCCCGCGAGGCCGAACAGGGCCGCAAACGCCAGAATGGTCAAAGGCAGTCCGAGCGACGCGTTGTGTTCGGCCAGCCAGAAGCGGGCCGTTTCTCTCCAGCCCACCTTGCGCCGAGCCGGGCCTGGCATCACCCCACCTGCGCCCGGTGTCTCAGCATCGCATCGGCCAGAACACAGGCGGCCATGGCCTCGACAACCGGCACGCCTCTCAACGCGACGCAGGGGTCGTGGCGGCCCTTGGTGCGCAGGTCTGCCTCGGCGCCGTCGCGGGTGACGGTCTGGCGCAGGGTCAGGATGGAGGAGGTGGGCTTGAAGGCGACCCGGGCGGTCACCGGCTGGCCGGTCGAGATGCCGCCCAGAACGCCCCCCGCATGGTTGGACAGGAAGACCGGCTGGCCGTCCTCGCCCAGTCGCATCTGGTCGGCGTTCTCCTCGCCGGACAGGGCGGCGGCGTCGAAGCCCGCGCCGATCTCGACGCCCTTCACGGCGTTGATCGACATCATGGCCGCGGCCAGTTCGGCGTCCAGCTTGCCGTAGAGCGGCGCGCCCCAGCCCGCGGGAACGCCCGTCACCTCCAGCGCCACCACGGCGCCGATGGACGAGCCCGCCTTGCGGACGCTGTCCAGATAGGCCTCCCACTCCGGCACGACCGCGGCCGAGGCGGCGAACAGGGCGTTGTCATGGACGGCGTCGAAGTCGACGGCCGCCGGCGCGATCCGGTGCGGGCCCAGTTGGACCACGCCCGCGCGGACGCGGATGTTTTCGCCCAGCACCTTGCGGGCCACGGCCCCGGCGGCGACGCGCATGGCGGTCTCCCGCGCCGAGGAGCGTCCGCCGCCCCGGTGGTCGCGCACGCCGTATTTGGCCTGATAGGTGTAGTCGGCGTGGCCCGGGCGGTAGGCGCGGGCGATCTCGCCGTAGTCCTTCGACCGCTGGTCCTCGTTCTCGATCAGGATCGAGATGGGCGTGCCGGTGGTGACGGGGCCTTCTCCATCGTCGAAGACGCCGGACAGGATGCGCGCGGTGTCGCTCTCCTGCCGCTGGGTGACGAAGCGGCTGCCGCCGGGCTTGCGCCGGTCCAGCCAGGGCTGGAGGTCGGTCTCGGTCAGCGGAATGTTGGGCGGGCAGCCATCCACGACACAGCCGATCGCCGGCCCGTGGCTCTCGCCCCAGGTGGTCACGCGAAACAGATGGCCGAAGGTGTTGTGCGACATAGGCTCTGGCTTAAGCCGCCAGACGGTCCGGCGTCCAGACGCGGGTGAAGCGAACCAGCAGGTCTTCCGCCGCCGAGGGGGCGTCTTCGGACGGGATCAGGGTCACGAACAGATGCCCCTGTGGCCGCGAGCCGCGCGCCGGGAGA
Organism: Brevundimonas sediminis; assembly: GCF_048799765.1. Classification (NCBI taxonomy): domain Bacteria; kingdom Pseudomonadati; phylum Pseudomonadota; class Alphaproteobacteria; order Caulobacterales; family Caulobacteraceae; genus Brevundimonas; species Brevundimonas sediminis. The sequence continues at coordinate 20,632 of NZ_JBLYQK010000017.1, read as the reverse complement.
CCCAGTCCGCGCAGGCGCAGACGAAGCGGCTCCTGGCCGGCGACGATCCAGGCCGAGCGGGGGCCGGCGTGGGTGTCGATCTCGATGCGGCCGCCGTCCTCGACCAGTCGTCGGGCGACGGGCCAATCCATGTAGAGGTCGTCGCCGATGACGTTCAGCCCGTCCGCCGCGCGGATCAGGACCGGAAGATGCAGATCGGCGCCGTCCGCCGCGCCGCCCCTGAGGCGAAGGCGCTCGCCCGAACGCAGGCCTGCCGGAGCATGAACCTTCAGGCGTCGGGTCCCGAGCGCGACGGAGACCGGTCCGCCCTCAAGGGCCTGGCGCGCGGTCAGGATGACGACGGGGGGCGGGGCGGGAGCGCGGGCCGACGCGGCCGGGGCGGCCAGCGCGGGCTGTCCGGCCTGGGCCTGCACCAGACGCCAGGCGGCGATCACCTTGCGGAAGCGGGCCTCGTCGCCGCCGGCCTGATCCGGCCGGGCGGCCTTGATCGCCGCGCGGAAGGCCGCGGTCAGGGCCGCGCCCTCGGCCGGGCCGGTCAGGCCGAGCAGGGTCCAGGCTTCGCCGAGCGAGGTGACCTCGGAGGAGGGGCGTGCGCGCATCCCGGCACTGAGCACCCAACGTGGTGAAGACCGGCTTAACCGTGATCCCCCTCCCGTTCCGAACCGTGAAGGTCTATCTGAAGGCCATGACCGCGCCCGTGATCCCGCCCAGCCCGACCCGTGAAGAGTATGCGGAGCAATACGCCGCCGCCCTGGCCGCCAACGGGGATGAGACCATCTTCGACCGGACCGAGCCTTACGGCCTGTTCGTCGAGTGGCTGGAGGACGCCAAGCGGTACGAGCCGAACGACGCCAACGCCATGTCGCTGGCGACGGTCACCGGGCAAGGGGTTCCGGACTGCCGTATCGTCCTGCTGAAAGATGTCGATGGTCGAGGTTTTACTTTCTATTCCAACCGCGAAAGCGCCAAAGGCGAGGCGTTGGGCGAGGTTCCGGCGGCGGCTCTGGCCTTCCACTGGAAGTCGTTGCGCCGTCAGGTGCGGGTGCGCGGGCGGGTCGAGCCGGTGAGCGTGGCGGAGGCGGACGCCTATTTCGCCAGTCGGGCGCGTGAGAGCCAGATCGGCGCCTGGGCGTCGAACCAGTCTCGGCCGATGGAGGCCCGGGTGGTGCTGGAGGACGCCATCGCGCGCGAAATGGCGCGGTTCGACGGGCAGGACGTGCCCCGGCCCGAGCGCTGGACCGGCTGGCGGGTGATCCCCGATCAGGTGGAGTTCTGGCGCGACCGGCCGTTCCGGCTGCATGACCGGCTGCTGTTCACGCGCGACGGCGACGGCTGGACGACCGGCCGGCTGCAGCCCTGACGCCGGTCAGGCCCCGTAGCGGGCCATGAAGGTTTCGATGGCGTGGGCGACGACCTCGGCGTGGGTGCGCGCGGCCTTGACCTCATCGCCGGTGACCAGCGGGACGAAGAAGACGGGGTGCTCGATCATCCCCATCAGTTCTCCGGCGGCCCAGGACGCCTTGTCGATGTTCTTGAGTTCGCCCCGGGCCTGGTGGTCCTTCAGGATCCCGATCAGGGTCAGGCCGAACTCGCCGCGGCCCTTTTCGAAGAAGCGGCGCGCGGTGTCCTCGAAGCGGGACCGCTCGGCCATGACCAGACGAAAGACGGAGCGCACGAACCCGTCGCCCATGAAGTCGGCATAGGCCTGGGCGAAACTGGTCAGGCGCTGTCGGGCCTCGCCGTCACACGCCCGGACCCGGGCCATCTGGCTGGAGAAGAGGGCGGCGGCGTCGTCGATGACGGCGTTGAACAACTCCGCCTTGCCGGCGAACAGGGCGTACAGGGTGGCGGTGGAGACGCCGGCTTCCCGGGCGATGGGTTCGATGCGCGCGCCGGCGTAGCCATCCGCCATGAAGGCGTCGCGGGCGTAGCGCAGGATCAGCCTGCGTTTGGCGTCATGTTCATCCGTCGAACCGAAGGGTCCAGGCATGCTTAGTCCCCGAAGCATCAGCGACAGGTTGACGCAGCTTTACCATAACGGCAAGCGCTCTCGTGTGTTCAACCGTGGGTGAGTTGCGCCAGCAAGGGGTGCGCCAGAACCGGGGCGGCGAGGCGGACGACGGCCTGGGCGTCCTCAAGCCGCACGGCGGCGGTCGCGTCGGCGACGATGAAGTCGGCGTTGAGCCGGGACGGCTCGGTCCAGCGCTCATGGCCGGGGCGGACAGTGCCCAGATATTGGCCAATCACCGACTCGGCCGTCCGGCCCCGCTCGGCCTGATCGCGCAGCAGGCGGCGGATGAAGCGGATGTCCGCCGGGGTGTCCACGAAGACCCGGATGTCGAATAACTCGACCAGCGCCGGGGTGCACAGCACATGGGTGCCCTCCACGATCACCACCTCGGCGGCAGGCACCGCCTCGCCGCCCGGCTCACGCCCGTGGTGGATGAAGGAATAGATCGGTGCGGTGATCGCTCGCCCGGCCTTCAGTTCGGACAGGTCGCGGATCATCAGATCGTGGTCGCGGGCGGCCACGTCGTCGAAGTCGAAGGTGTTTGGATCGAAGTCCGGCAGGCTCGCGGCATCGAGGTAATAGGAGTCCTCGCGGAGCAGAACCGCCGCGCCGACAGGCAGGGCGGCGACCAGCGCCTCGGCCAGGGTGCTCTTGCCGGAACCGGAGCCGCCGGTGATCGCGATGAGGATGGGCATGGACGTCGCCGGGTCGAGGGTCGAAGGCGCGAGCCATAGGCAATCCGGGCGTCGGCGTCCACGCGCCTCGGCGGTTCCGGCCGCAGCCGCGTCGCCGGAGCTCCTTCCTTCGCGGCCCCGAACGTGACCCTGCGTCACGTTTGCTTATCGCTGTTCACATGGATAGCGTGCCCTCAAGCGTCCCGCTCAGCGGATGCAAACACGAGGGATCGCAATGCTTGGGTTGATGCAGGACTGGCCGCTGACGGTCGACAAGATCATCACGCACGCCAACAATTGGCACGGTCATCGCGAGGTCGTGACCCGTTCGGTCGAGGGACCGATCGTCCGCGCCACCTATGCCGAGATTCACTCGCGTGCGCGGCGGGTCACCAGCGTGCTGAAGGACTGGGGCGTTCAGGTCGGCGACCGCGTCGCCACCCTGGCCTGGAACACCGGCCGGCACATGGAAATCTGGTACGGCGTGATGGGGATGGGGGCGGTCTGCCACACCCTGAACCCCCGCCTGTTCCCGGAACAGCTGGCCTACATCATCAACCACGCCGAAGATAAGATCATCTTCGTCGACCTGACCTTCATCCCGCTGCTGGAGGCGATCCTGCCGCATTGCCCGTCGGTGGAGCGGGTGGTGGTGATGACCGACGAGATGACCATGCCGGCGACCCGGTTGCCGGGGGCGGAGTGCTACGAGGCCCTGCTGGCCGGCGCGTCCGAGACCGTCGTCTGGGGCGACTTCGAGGAGAACACCGCCTGCGGCCTCTGCTACACCTCGGGGACGACGGGGAACCCGAAGGGGGTGCTGTACTCGCACCGCTCGAATTTCATCCACACGCTGCTGGGCATGCAGTCGACGGTGTTGGGCGCCTCGCCGAGCGAGGTGATCCTGCCGGTGGTGCCGATGTTCCACGCCAATGCCTGGGGCATCGCCTTCGCCGGACCGGCGGGCGGCACCAAGCTGGTCATGCCGGGCGCGCGCATGGACGGCGCGGCCATCTATGAGCTGATCGAAAGCGAGGGCGTGACCTTCTCGGCCGCGGTGCCGACGGTCTGGCAGGGCCTGCTGACCCATCTGCGAGAGAACAATCTGAAGATCCCGACCGTCAAGAAGGTGCTGATCGGCGGCTCGGCCGTGCCGGAAAGCCTGATCCGCGCCTTCCATGACGAGTTCAACATCGAGGTTCTGCAGGGCTGGGGCATGACCGAGACCTCGCCTATCGGCACCCTGTCGAACATGACGCCGGAACTGTCCGCCCTGCCGTACGACGAGCAGATGAAGTGGCGGGTCAAACAGGGGCAGCCGCCGCTGGGCGTCGAGCTGAAGCTGAAGAACTACGCCGGGCAGGACATGCCGCATGACGGGCACACCTACGGCCGCCTGATGATCAAGGGGCCGACCATCGCGGGCGGCTACTTCAAGGGCGAGGGCGGGGATATCCTGGACCACGAAGGCTTCTTCGACACCGGCGACGTCTCGACCATCGACGAGCACGGCTTCATGCAGATCACCGACCGGGCCAAGGACGTGATCAAGTCCGGCGGGGAGTGGATCAGCTCCATCGAGATCGAGAACATCGCCGTCGGTCATCCGAAGGTCGAGCTGGCCGCCGTCATCGGCGCGGCTCATCCGAAGTGGGACGAACGTCCGGTGCTGGTCCTCAAGCTCAAGCCCGGCGAGAGCGAGGACAAGCAGGAGCACCTCGACTTCCTACAGGGCAAGATCGCCAAATGGTGGATGCCGGACGATGTGCTGTTCGTGGACGACATCCCGCTGGGCGCCACCGGCAAGATCGACAAGAAGGTCGTGCGCGAGCGGCTGAAGGACTATCGTCTGCCGACCACGGGAGGCTGATGCGATGGCGAGGACGGCGGTGAAGGGCAGGGGGGCGGTGCAGGCCCTGACGGCGCTGGCGGTCGCCTCGCCCCTGCTGGTGCTGCTGTCGATCATCGGGGTGCGCGGCGGACTGCTTCCGGTCGAGACCGGCTATGATCTGCTGACCTGGACGGTCGCCTGGTGGCTGTCCTTCGCCGGGGCCGCGGCGGGCGTTCTGGCCGTCGTGGTCGCTCTGCGGAACCTGAAGGTGCTGGGTCCGGTCGCCGTGGCGGCCTTCCTTGTCGGGGCCGGCTCCCTGGGCGGGTTCCTGTGGCAGAAGCAGGCCCTGGCCGCCGGTCCGGTGGAGAACGTCAGCACCGATCTGGCCGAGGTGCCCGGCTTCGGACGGCTGCGGCCCGACCGGATGGGCGGGTTGCAGCCGGCGGTCGGCGTCGAGGCCTGTCCCGGCGCCGTGCCCGTCCCGACCCAGATCGCGCCGGAAAGCGCCGCCTGGGCGCTGCAGGAAGCCGGCTTCTCCCTCGGTCGCGCCGGGGTCGCCCGCGCGGACGGCAGCCGGCAGTCGGTCTGGTTCGGCTTCGGCTATGACGCGGTGATCCGCATCCGGCCGGGACGGACGGACATTCGCGTGGCGGCCCGGGACGGCCGGCCGCACGGCGGCGAGGCCTGTCGTCTGGTGACCCGCATCAGCAGCCTGCTGAACGCCTCGATCTGATACCCGTTTCCGTGGCGACGGCGCCACGTTACGCGTTTCGCTTGCTGAAACCGTTGCCTCCGTCGCCGGTGCTGGCTACGCCGTAGGTGGACCAGATCCGGGGGGATACAGAGTGACCGACATTTTCGCCGAAAGCGTGCCCGAGGACGACGGCGGCGAGGCGCTGACCTTCTCGACCACCCTGAAGCCTTCAAGCTTCCTCGGGCTGAGCCTGAAGAACGGGCTGCTGAACCTGATCACCCTGACCCTTTACCGGTTCTGGGGGAAGACCGAGGTGCGTCAGCGCGTCTGGAAGGGCATCCGGCTGAACGATGACGCCTTCGAATACACGGGCCGTGGCGTCGAGTTGTTCATCGGCTTCCTGCTGGCCCTCGTGGTTCTGGGCGTGCCCTTCCTGGCGCTGGTGTTCGCCGTGCAGTTCATCGGCGAGTGGGTGATCTATGTCGCCTACCTGCCGCTCTACATCTTCGCCGGCTGGCTCTGGGGTTTCGGCACCTATACGGCGTTCCGCTATATGGCCAGCCGCACGACCTGGCGGGGCATTCGCTTCCAGCTGAAGGGCTCGGCCGCCAAATACGGCTGGTCCTTCCTTGGCGCGATGTTCCTGAGCGGCATCACCTGGGGCTGGTACTGGCCCGCGGCCGAGCGGAACCTGGCCGAGAAAATCTGGGACGAGCTGCGCTTCGGTGATCGCCGCCTTCGCTTCCGCATGGGGCGTGCGCAACAGGAAGGCGTCTACGGACCCTATGCGATCGGCTGGGTCGGCACCGGCGTGGGCTATGTGCTGGTCATGCTGGCGGTCGTCGCCGTCGGCATGACGACCGGTCAGATGGGCGAGGAGTCCGGGGCGACGCCGGGCATGGCCGACGCGATCATGCTGAACCTGGCCATCTACGGCGTCCTGATCCTGCTCTCGCCGTTCTTCCTGCTGATCTGGGCCCCCTACCAGGCGGCCATGATGCGCTCGATCACCCGGGGCGTGACCGTCGACGGGGCCACCTTCACCCTGAAGGTCGGGGCGCTGTCCCTGTGGTGGCTGACCGTGACCAACCTGTTCTTCCTCCTGATCACCTTCGGCTTCCTGATGCCCTGGGTGCAGGCGCGGACCGGCCGGTTCCTGGTTTCCCGTCTGAAGTCCGAAGGCACGGCGCGGCTGGCGCTGGCCCAGCAGGCGGATCGCGGACCCGGCAGCGGTGAAGGCCTGGCGGACGCCTTCGGCTTCTCGGCGATCTGATCTTGAACGCCCGCTTCTACAACGGCCGGTCGGCCGAGGCCCATGAGGCGGAAGCCGCGCTCGACGGCGAGGTCCTGCGCATCGTCGCCGACGGCGAAACCCGCGACTGGCGGCTGAAGGATGTCACGGTCGAGATCGAGGCCGATCAGGCGCGCGTCTCGCATCGCAAGGAGCGGGACGCCCGTCTGGTTCTGCCCGTGGGGGACTGGACCCCGCTGGTCGGCGACCGGCTTGCGCATCTGGTCCGGGGCCGGCGGCGCCGCGAGCTGTGGCTGGTGGGCGGACTGACGGCGGCGGCCGCGGGGGTGGTGCTGTTCGTCACGGTGGGGGTTCCGGCCCTTTCAGGCCCGGTCGCCCGCGCCACGCCGGTGTCGATGGAACAGCGGATGGGCGACAACTTCAACGGCCAGATCTCGACCTTCTTCCAGACCTGCGACGACGCCGAGGGACAAAGGGTCCTGGCGGCGCTCGGGGACCGGATCGGCGCGCAGGCGGATACGCCGTTCGATATCCGCGTCCGCGCCGTCGATGCGCCCATGGTCAACGCCTTCGCCCTGCCGGGCGGCTACATCCTGATCACGGACGACCTGATCCGCGAGGCGACCTCGCCGGACGAGCTGTCCGCCGTCATCGCCCACGAGGTCGCCCACGTCGAAAAGCGGCACGTGATGCAGGCGGTCTGGCGCAATTTCGGCGTCGGCATGCTGCTGGACCTGATCGTCGGCGGCGGTACGGGCGCCGGCCAGCAGGCGGTCATCCTGGCCGGGCAGGCGTCGGAACTGAGCTACAGCCGGTCCGCCGAGCTGGAAGCCGACAGTCGCGGACAGGCCTTGCTGCATGCGGATGGCCTGACGTCGACAGGCATGGCGCCCTTCTTCGAGCGGATGGCGGCCGGCGAGGCCCATGACACGGTCAATGACGCGGCTGAATTCCTGGCGACCCACCCGGATTCGCGCCGTCGTGCCGGCGCGGCGCGTGCGGCGCAGAGACCCGGCCGCAGCGCCCTGACCGCGGAGGAATGGCGCACGGTGAAGGGCGTCTGCGCGGTCGAGGAGTCAGAGAGCCCGGTAGACCGCCTGAAGCGTCGGTTCGGGATCGGCGGCGACGCGTCCGACACGGACGAGCGCCTTGAGGTGCGACCACACGGACAGTGAGGCGGCCGGCCACAGCCGGCTGTCGACCGCCGCATAGAGAGTGGGCACCATCTCCGCGATGGTGCGATCTCCCGCGGCGAGGCGGGCCAGGACCTGGGCCTCGCGCTCCAGACGATGGGCGCGATAGGCGGCCAGGAAGGGGGCGGGCTCCCTGACCGGCGCCCCGTGGGTCGGCCACAGGGTGCTGAAGTCCCGGGCGATGACCGCGTCCAGGCTGGCCATGTAGTCGGTCATGTCGCCGTCCGGCGGGGCCACCACCGTGGTCGACCATCCCATGATGTGATCGCCGGGGAAGAGGGCGTTCTCCTCCGTCAGGATGAAGGCCATGTGGTTGGAGGCGTGGCCCGGCGTGGCCATGGCCTCCAGGGTCCAGCCGTCGCCGTGGATCCGTTCGCCACCGGTCAGGATGACGTCCGGCGCGAAGGTCTCATCCTCCTCCTCGTCCAGCGAACCGGAGGCGTGGATGGTCCGCGCCGGTGGTTGCGCCGCCAGGATCGGGGCGCCGCCGACCGCATCGGCGAACGGCCGGGCGAGGGGCGCGTGGTCCCGATGGGTGTGGGTGACCAGAATGTGGGTGACCGTCTGGCCGTCAACCGCGTCGAGCAAGGCCTGCAGATGGGCCTCGTCCAGCGGGCCCGGGTCGATCACCGCGACCTCCGCGCCGGGCATGTCCTGTCCGATGATGTAGGTCCCGGTGCCGGTGAAGGTGAAGGGGCCCGGGTTGTCGGCCACCACGCGGCGGATCCGGGGGGAGACCCGGTCCGCCCGGCCGTACTCGAACTCGAACTCTCGAACAAAGGGGATCAAGGGACTCTCCCGGGGCGGCCCGGCGCTTGCGTTAGGACTCTGTAAACCTTCCGCGGAGTGCCCGATATGGCCGTTTCCATCGCCCTGGCTGTTTCAAATCGGCTCCTGCCGGTCGCGGGCGCCTTCCTGTGTCTCATCGCGGCGCAACTGGCCGTGGCCTCCTGCACGCCGGAGCCGGCGCCCTACGCCGCGCGTGCGGCCGTCACCCGCTAGAGCGGAACGCGGCTGAGATCATAGCCGGCGGCGGCGGCGGCGGCGCGCACCGCGTCCGGATCCGCCCCGTCGGCGCACATCGCCCTGGCCCAGGCGACGGTGGATCGCATCCCGGAGCGGCAGAACATCAGGACGGGGCGATCGGCCGAGCTCCGCCGCAGCACCGCGGCGGTGGCCTCGACCGCCGCGTCGTCGGGAAAACCGCTGACCGGGATCCAGACATAGTCGAGACCGAGGCGGCCGGCTTCGGCGGCCAGAGACTCACTCGTCGGCTGACCGGGCTCCTCGCCGTCCGGGCGGTGGTTTACAACCGTGACGTATCCCGCGGCCTTCACCTCTCCCATCTCGCGAAGCGAAATTTGCGGCCTGATTGCGACGTTCGATCCGGGACTGTCCATTTTGCCTCTCAAAAAACCGAATAAAAACAGCTATATGCTCGGCCTGTGTTCTTCCTGTGACACATTTGGCCCCGAATGATTACGGCTGTGTAATTGTGTCGCGCTGCAGCAATAGCGGGCATAGGGTTCCGGGGGCCTGCATGCAAAGGGGCGTGCAGGTCATTGGTTGTCGCATGCCTGGTTACAGGCTCGACCTCAGGAGGACCAAGATTTTGAAGACCCAAACCATCCGGCAGCGTTTGCTGCATTCAACCATGATCGGTGGCGCTGCACTGATGGCGCTCGTCGCCGCTCCGGCGGTCACCTTGATGACGCCCAGCGTTGCTGTGGCGCAGGACTTCACGACCGGCACGCTGGAAGGGACCGTCAAGAACACGTCGGGCCAGGCTGTCTCGGGCGCGACCGTCACCGTGACCCAGAACGGCCGCAGCCAGAGCCGCACCTACACGACCGACGCGAACGGTCGCTTCCGCGCCTCGCAGATCCCGGTCGGCACCTACACCGTGCAGATCGCGGGCTCGGGCTATGAGACCTACACCGACGCTTCGGTGCCGGTGAGCCTGGGGGGAACGGCCGCTTTCGACTTCACCGTCGGCCGTCCGGGCGAGAACCAGGCGTCGAGCGACCTGGGTGAAGTGGTTGTCGTCGGCACCCGTTCGGCGGCCGTCGATTTCGACCGCACGACCACCGGCATCACCGTCGACGTCCAGGAGACCTTCGACCGCATCCCGACCCAGCGGAACCTCGCCGCCATCCAGCTGCTCGCTCCGTCGACCAGCCAGGGCGACTCGGCGTTCGGCAACGAGATCTCGATCTCGGGTTCGTCGGTGGCCGAAAACGTCTACTACGTGAACGGCTTCAACATCACGAACTTCCGGAACTTCGTGGGCGGCAACACCGTCCCGTTCGAGTTCTACCAACAGGTCGACGTCAAGACCGGCGGCTACCAGGCCGAGTTCGGTCGTTCGACCGGCGGCGCGGTGATCGCGGTCACCCGTTCGGGCTCGGATGAGTTCCACGGCGGCCTGAACTACTACGTCGAGCCGGAAAGCCTGCGCGACAGCACCCCCGACACCTACGTCGGTCCGGGTTCGGCCCTCGGCCTGGACTCGCAGGACACTGCCGAACGCTCGGAAGCCAACGTCTGGCTGTCGGGTCCGATCTGGCAGGATCACATCTACTTCTTCGGCTTCTACAACTGGCGTGATTTCGAAAGCGGCTCGCTGGACACGTCCGGCACCCGTACGACGTCGACCCAGGACGATCCGTTCTACGGCGGTAAGCTCGACTTCTACCTGAACCCGGATCACCGTCTGGAACTGACCTACTTCTCGGACGACCAGACGCAGCAGATCAATCAGCGCTTCTCGGGCGGCGACTCGGCGAACACCTTCAACTTCGTCGGCGGCGAAACCAAGATCGCCAAGTACACCGGCAACTTCACCGACTGGTTCACCCTGTCGGCGCTGTACGGTGAAGGCTCGTTCAACCAGACCGTCTCGGGCGATCTGGACTCGGAAGTCTCGGTCGTCGACCTGGGCCTGAACACGGTGCGCGGCAACCCCGCCCTGCTGATCTCGACCGGCGAAGACACCCGCAAGATGTATCGCATCGACGCGGACTTCTACGTCGACAACCTGATGGGCGACCACCACTTCCGCATCGGCTACGACCGGGAAGACCTGAGCTCCAGCTCGGTGTCGACCTATTCGGGCGGCCGCTACTTCCGCTACTACCAAGCGGGTGCGGGCGGCGCCTTCGGCGGCGCTGTGGCTCCGGGTGCGATCTACGTTCGTGACCGCCTCTACGATTCGGGTGGCGAGTACTCGACCGAACAGACCGCCTTCTACATCCAGGACGCCTGGGATGTGACCGATCGTCTGTCGCTGCAACTCGGCCTGCGCGCCGAGAAGTTCTCGAACATGAACGCCGCGGGCGAAGTCTTCGTGGAGACCGATTTCGATCTGTCGCCGCGCCTGGGCTTCAACTACGACCTGTTCGGCGATCGCTCGACCAGCCTGAAGGGCTTCTTCGGCCGGTACTACATCCCGATCGCGGCCAACACCAACATCCGGATGGCCGGCAACGAGCTGTTCACGCAGGACTTCTACAACATCTCGGCCATCGGCGGGTCCTACCCGGCGACCGCCGCGGGTCTGGACGCCTGTCTGGCCGCCTCGCCGCGCAACAACTGTCTGCCGACCGTGGCCGGTGGACCGGTGTCGTCGGAAGTCCTGTCGCCGGGCGTCGTGCCTGAGTCCCAGTCGCTGGTCTCCGAGAACCTCGAAGCCCAGTACCAGGACGAAATCATCTTCGGTATCGAGCATGAAATCTCGAGCGCCGGGATGTTCGACGGCTGGACCGTCGGCGCGAACCTGATCTACCGCGACCTCAAGAAGGTCATGGAAGACTTCGACACCAGCTACATCATCGACGCCTACTGCGCCTCGGAAGGCATCGCGCCGGCCGATTGCGGTCAGATCAACGGCGCCGGCTACGTGCTGCTGAACCCGGGTTCGGATCTGGTCATCACGCCGGACGCCTCGACCTTCCCCTACCTGGCGGGTCAGACCATCACCATCAGCAGCGACATCCTGGACATCCCGGAGGCCAAGCGGACCTACAAGGCCCTGGAACTGACCTTCGAACGTCCGTGGGATGGCCGTTGGAGCCTGCAGGGTTCGGCCGTGTTCGCCGAGTCCAAGGGTAACATCGAAGGCGGCGTGAAGTCCGACAACGGTCAGTCCGACACCGGCCTGACCCAGGACTTCGATGAGCCGGGCTGGACCGACGGTTCGTACGGCTTCCTGCCGAACCACCGTGGCCAGACCTACAAGCTGTTCGGCTCGTATGCTGTCACCGAGGACATCACCATCGGCGCCAACGCCATCCTGCAGTCGCCGCGCAAGTACGGCTGCATCGGCTCCTACCCGCTGGGTGACGGTCGCGCTTCGCCGACCACCATCACGGCCTGGTACTGCAACGGCGTCCTGACGCCGCGCGGCAGCCAGTTCGAAGGCGAGTGGTACAAGAACGTCGACGTGTCGCTGGCCTGGAACCTGCCGTTCAGCGGCATCCCCGGCCGCGTCCAGTTCCGTGCTGACGTCTTCAACGTGTTCGACTTCGAATCGGCCACGGACTTCGTCGAGTCGGGTGAACTGGCCCCGGGTTCGGCGAACCCGGACTACCAGCGCATCTCGGGCTACCAGACCCCGCGCTACGTGCGTCTGGGCCTGTCCTACCAGTTCTAAGAACCGGTCAGGATGACAATCGGGGCGGCGGATCTTCGGGTCCGCCGCCCTTTTTGTTTGCGTGAAGGACACACCTGGCGGCCCGCGTGTCCGCCCCATAAAAACCATTCGTCGATTCAAGCGTTGCAGCGTCCTGTCGGGCGATCGCGCCCCTCGTTCCGGAGCCTTCATGTTCGCCAGCCTCGCCGCCGCCCTGTTGCTGTCCGCCGTCCCGACGTCGCAGGACGGGCCCATCGTCACCGCGCCCCGTCAGGCGCAGGATGACGGACCTGTCGTGACCGCGCCGGTCGCCGAGACGGGCGACTCCCTGCGACTGCGCGAGGCGGTGGCCTACGCCAACCCGCTGCCGCGCGGCGCGCCGGACGCCGACTATCCGCTGGTGGCCTGGTGCGAGGCGCTGGTGAACGGCCACGTGGCGCTGGGCGAAACGCTGGAGAACCGCGACGACCTGGACAACGACATCATCCGGCTGGGCCGTCTGGAGGCGGTGGACTTCGGCGCGGCGCTGGCGTCCGCCCGCGGCCGTCAATCCGCGGCGACCCTGACCGCCGCCCGCGCCGCGGCCGCCGAGGCGACGTCGAAATGGACGCCGCTGATGGGGCAGGATCAGGCGACCCGTAGCCAGGCCTTCGGCCTGTTCTTCGGTCTGCCGGGCCGCTGCGAGCACGCCGCGCGGCGGATCCGCGAGAACATCACGACGCCGCCGGCCACGCCCGCCGAGGTGGGGCTGGAATAGGAGCCCCCTTCCCGCAGGGCGGGGCGCAGACCCTACGCCGCTTCGGTGCGGGCCACGCTCGCCGGATCATAGTTGAGGATCGGCGCCAGCCAGCGCTCGGCCGTCGCCACGTCCCAGCCCTTGCGGGCCGCATAGTCCTCGATCTGGTCGCGGTCGATCTTGCCGACGCCGAAATAATGGCTGTCCGCATGGCCGAAATAGAGGCCTGACACCGAGGCGGGCGGGGTCATCGCAAAACTTTCGGTCAGCTGCATTCCGGCATTGGCTTCTGCGTTCAAAAGATTGAACAACGTGGCCTTTTCGGTGTGATCCGGTTGCGCCGGATAGCCGGGGGCGGGGCGGATGCCGAGGTATTTCTCCTCGATCAGGTCCTGCACCGACGTCTGTTCGTCCGGGACATAGCCCCACAGCTGCGTCCGGACTTCCTTGTGCAGCCGCTCGGCGAAGGCCTCGGCCAGACGGTCGGCGAGGGCGGTCGCCATGATGGCGGAATAGTCGTCGCCCTTCGCCTTGAACTCGGCGGCCTTCTCCAGCTCGCCATGGCCGGCGGTGACGGCGAAGGCCCCCAGATAGTCCTCGCCGTCCTCGGCCACGAAGTCGGACAGGCACAGGTTCGGCTTGCCGTTCGACTTGGCGATCTGTTGGCGCAGCCCGTGGAAGCGGGCGGCCTCGACCGTGCGGCTCTCGTCGGTCCAGACCACGATGTCGTCGCCGCGCGCATTGGCGGGCCAGAAGCCGACCACGCCCCTCGCCGTGAACCACCGCTCGTCGATGATCCGCTTCAGCATCGCCTGGGCGTCGCGGAACAGGTCCTGCGCGGCCTCGCCCACGATCTCGTCCTCCAGGATCAGGGGATAACGGCCGATCAGCTCCCAGCTGGCGAAGAAGGGCGTCCAGTCGATGTGGTCGGCCAGGTCCTGCAGGTCCCAACTGTCGAAGGCGCGCACGCCCAGGAAGGACGGACGGGCGGGCAGGGGCTTTTCAGCATCCGGCTTGAAGCGGTTGGCGCGGGCGGCGGGCAGGGCGGCGCGGGCCTTGACCTCCTGCCCCCGGGCGAACTGCTCGCGGATACGGACGTATTCGTCGCGGGTGGCGGCCTCGTTCCTCGCCCGCTCGGTCGGGGACAGCAGGCCCGCGACCACGCCCACCGCGCGGCTGGCGTCGATGACATAGGTCGTCGAGCCCCGGCGGTAGGCCGGTTCGATCTTCACCGCCGTATGGGTCCGGCTGGTGGTCGCGCCGCCGATCAGCAAGGGCAGGTCGAGGCCCCGCCGCTCCATCTCGGACGCCACGAAGACCATCTCGTCCAGCGACGGGGTGATCAGGCCGGACAGGCCGATGATGTCGCAATCGTTGGCGACGGCCTCGTCGAGGATGCGGTCAGCCGGGACCATGACGCCCAGATCGATCACCTCGTAGTTGTTACACTGGAGAACCACGCCGACGATGTTCTTGCCGATGTCGTGGACGTCGCCCTTGACCGTCGCCATCAGGATGCGGCCGGCGGACGACCGCGCCTGACCGGCCTTTTCGGCCTCCATGAAGGGTTCCAGCCAGGCCACGGCCTGCTTCATCACCCGGGCAGACTTGACCACCTGCGGCAGGAACATCTTGCCCGAGCCGAACAGGTCGCCCACCACGTTCATCCCGTCCATCAGCGGGCCTTCGATGACGTGCAGGGGGCGTTCCGACGCCAGTCGCGCCTCCTCGGTGTCAGCCTCGATGAACTCGGTGATGCCGTGGACCAGGGCGTGTTCGATGCGCTTGCCGACGGGGGCCTCGCGCCAGCTCAGGTCCACGACCCGCGCCGCGCCTTTCTCGCCCTTGTAGCTGGGCGCCATGTCTACCAGCCGCTCGGTGTTGGACACATTGGTCCGCTGCGGCCGGTTCAGGATCACATCCTCGACCGCCTCGCGCAGCTTGGCGTCGATATCATCATAGACCGGCAGGTCGCCCGCGTTGACGATGCCCATGTCCATGCCGGCGTTGATGGCGTGGTACAGGAAGACCGAGTGGATCGCCCGGCGCACCGGCTCGTTGCCGCGGAAGCTGAACGAGACGTTCGACACCCCACCCGACACCCGGGCGTAGGGCAGGGTGGCCTTGATCACCCGCGTCGCCTCGATGAAGTCGACGGCGTAGTTGTCGTGCTCCTCGATCCCCGTCGCCACGGCGAAGATGTTGGGGTCGAAGATGATGTCCTCGGGCGGGAAACCGACCTCGTTGACCAGGATGTTGTAGGCGCGGGTGCAGATCTCGATCTTGCGCGCGGCGGTGTCGGCCTGGCCCACCTCATCGAAGGCCATGACCACCACGGCGGCGCCGTAGCGCAGGCATTTCACCGCGTGCTCGCGGAAGATCGCCTCGCCTTCCTTCATCGAGATGGAGTTGACGATGGGCTTGCCCTGCACGCACTTCAGGCCCGCCTCGATCACCTCCCATTTGGAGCTGTCGATCATCACCGGCACGCGGGCGATGTCGGGTTCGGCCGCGATCAGGTTGAGGAAGGTGCGCATGGCGACGGCGCCGTCCAGCAGCCCCTCGTCCATGTTGATGTCGATGATGGCGGCGCCCGCCTCGACCTGCTGACGCGCGACGTCCAGCGCGGCGGTGTAGTCGCCCTCGACCACCAGCTTGCGGAATTTGGCCGAGCCGGTGACGTTGGTCCGCTCGCCGACGTTGATGAAGGTGGGACGCACTTACGCAACCAGTTCAAAGGGTTCGAGGCCGCTGAGTCGCATGGCCACCGGACGTTCCGGGATCGCGCGCGGGGTCACGTCCGCGACCTCTTCGGCCACGTGTTTGATATGGTCCGGCGTCGTGCCGCAGCAGCCGCCGACGATGTTGACCAGACCGGAGCGCGCCCATTCCTCGATGAAGTGGGCCGTCTCGTGGGGCTGCTCGTCGTACTGGCCCATGGCGTTGGGCAGGCCGGCGTTGGGATAGGCGGCCACCAGGGTGTCGGCGACGCGGCTCAGTTCGGCGATGAAGGGGCGCATCAGCTCGCCGCCCAGGGCGCAGTTGAAGCCGATCGCGAACGGCTTGGCGTGGCGCACGCTGTTCCAGAAGCCCTCGGCCGTCTGGCCCGACAGGGTGCGGCCCGAGCGGTCGGTGATGGTGCCCGAAATCCAGATCGGCAGCGGCGGCAGGCCCTCGTGCTCGAGGTCCTTGATCGCCTTGATGCAGGCCTTGCAGTTCAGCGTGTCGGTGATGGTCTCGATCAGATACAGGTCGACCCCGCCCTCGTTCAGCGCCTTCACCTGATGGCGATAGGCCTCATAGACCTGATCGAAGGTCACGCTGCGGGCGCCGGGGTCGTTCACGTCGGACGACATGGACAGCATCTTGTTCAGCGGGCCGATGGAGCCGGCGGCGAAACGCGGCTTGTGCGGCTCCTTCTCCGTCCAGCGGTCGGCGGCGGCGCGGGCTAGCTTCGCGCCCTCCAGATTGATGTCCCAGACCGCCTGCGCGTCGAGGTGATAGTCCTCCTGGGCGATGGTGGTGGCCGAGAAGGTGTTGGTCTCGGAGATGTCGGCGCCCGCCGCATAATACTGGTCGTGCAGGTCGGCGATGACGTCCGGGCGGGTGAGGCACAGGATGTCGTTGTTGCCCTTCATCTGGCCGGTGTGACCGACGAAGCGGTCGCCGAGGAAGTCGGCCTCGTCCAGCCCGCGGCGCTGGATCATCACGCCCCAGCTGCCGTCGAGCACGAGGATGCGCTCCTTCGCGGCGGCGTGCAGGGCGGCGATGCGGTCGGGGCGGGTCAGGGGGGAGGTCATGCGGTCGCCTGTTCGCGAACGCCCAGCACCCGGCAGATGGCGTAGACCAGATCGGCGCGGTTCAGGGTGTAGAAGTGGAAGTCCTGGAAGCCCTCCTCCTGCAGACGGGCGCAGGTCTCGGCGGCGACCGAAGCGGCCAGCAGCTTGCGCGTCTCGGGATCGCCGTCCAGCCCGTCGAAATGGGCCTTGAGCCAGTCGGGAATGGCGGTCCCGCAGGCGCCGCACATCCGCTGCAGACCGGCGAAGTTGGACACCGGCATGATCCCGGGGATCAGGGGAATGGTCACGCCCGCCGCGCGCACCCGGTCACGGAACCGCAGGAAGGCGTCCATATCGAAGAAGAACTGGCTGATGGCGCGGGTGGCGCCGGCGTCCACCTTGGCCTTCAGCACGTCGATGTCGTGATCGATCGAGGGACTTTCCGGATGCTTCTCCGGATAGGCGCCGACGGTGATGTCGAAGCCGCCGATGCGGTTGATGGCCGCGGTCAGTTCGGTGGCGTTGGCGTAGCCGTCAGCGCGGGGCTGATAGACGCCGCCGATGCCGCTCCCGCCGGGCGGATCGCCGCGCAGGGCCACGATGTGCTTCACGCCCGACGCCTTGTAGCCCGCGATGACGGCGTCGACCTCGTCGCGGCCGGCGTCGACGCAGGTCAGGTGGGCGGCGGGCTGGAGGTCGGTCTCGCCCAGGATGCGTTCGACCGTGCGGTGGGTTCGCTCGCGGGTCGAGCCGCCCGCGCCGTAGGTCACCGAGACGAAGGCCGGGTTCAGCGGGGCGAGCCGCTGGATCGCCTTCCACAGGCTGGCTTCGGCTTCATCCGACTTGGGCGGGAAGAATTCGAACGAGACGCGCGGGCGCGAGGCGTCCTGACCGGCGCGGGCGACGGGTCCCAGCGGCGACAGCAGCAGAGCGCGGGCTTCGGCGAGGCTGATGGGCGTGCTCATGCCGCTTTCGCTTTCGTCCGGACCGGCCGTTCGGCGGTCCAGATGGAGACGGTCAGGCCGTCGGTGTCGGGGGGGAGGGTGGTCGCGGGACCGGCCGTGAGGCCGGCGCCCTGAAGCCAGCGGCGCATCTCGTCGTCGGCGAAACCGAGGCGGCGGTGCTGATGCTCCTCGCGCAGATGCTCCAGCTGATGCGGGGCGAAGTCGACGATCAGCAGGCGGCCGCCCGGCGACACCAGACGCGCGGCCTCGGCCACGGCGGCGGCGGGGTCGGCGAGGTAGTGCAGGACCTGGTGCACCAGCACCAGATCGGCGCTGTGCTCGGGCAGGCGGGTGGCGAAGATATCGCCGTGCCGCAGCTCCACCTTGTCCAGCCCGGCCCTGGCGACATTGGCCCGGGCGATGTTCAGCATATTGTGGCTGAGGTCGAGGCCGACGGACATCTTCGCCTGCTTGCCCAGCAGGGTCAGCATGCGGCCGGAACCGGTGCCCAGGTCGACCACCCGGTCGAAGGGCCCGTCGCCCGCGGCCCTGAGGATGGCGGCCTCGACGTCGGTCTCGCAGACATAGAGGGAGCGGATCCGGTCCCACTGGGGCGCGACCCGTTCGAAATAGGCGTTGGCGGCGGCTTCCCGATCCTTGCGCACGTCCTCCAGCCGGCGATCGTCGGCGGCGTTGGCGGTGTCGTCCAGCAGGTCCAGCACCGTATCGATCAGGCGTCGCGCCAGCGGATCGGACGACAGGCGATAGAAGACGCGGGCGCCGTCCGGAAACCGCTCGATCAGACCGGCGTCGGCCATCAGCTTCAGGTGACGGGAGACCCGGGGCTGGCTCTGCTCCAGCACCCGCGACAGCTCCATCACCGACAGCTCCTCTCCGGCCAGCAGGGAGAGGACCCGCAGCCGGGTCGGTTCGCCCGCGGCGCGCAGGGCCTCGACAGTCTGATCAGCGGTCAGCGACATGGCTTTATATAAAGATATCCTTATATGATTTGGCAAGCAAAAAGCGGCCGTCAAAAAGGCTCTGGTCAGACGATCATTCCGGGCACACTCTGGGATCCCTGATTGTCCTGTGTCCGGAAGCTCTCGATGCGTTCTCTTTCGATTCCGTCGGCGATCCTCGCCGCATCGGCCGTTCTGGCCCTTGCGCCGGTCGCCCTGGCCCAGACCCCGCCGCCGGCGGGGGATCACGCCGGCCATCAGGCCCCGCCACAGGGTGGTCCCCAAACCGGTCCTCAGGGCGGTCCTCCGGGGATGCGTCCGGGCGGCATGGGCGGCGGCATGGGGATGCTGCCGCGGTCGGCGGATCAGGTCGACGGCTGGGCGGACCGTATCTTCGCCCGGCTGGACGCGAACGCCGACGGCGCCGTGACCGGCAACGAGCTGACGCCGCTGACCCAGGAGCCGATCGCCTCGATGGGGGGTGGGCGCCTGCGCGCCATGATCTCCCAGTCGGACGCCAACCGTGACGCCCGGGTCAGCCAGGACGAGTTCCGGGCCGGGGCCCTGCGGATGTTCCAGCGGATGGACACGAACGGCGACGGCCAGTTGTCGGATGATGAAATGCCGCGCCCGGCCCAGCCGCGTCCCGTGACCGTTCCGATGCCGAGCCAGCCGGACCCCATGCCGATGCCGATGCCGGACGGTTCCGGCGGCTGATCAGTCCTTGCGGGCTGGACCCGAGAGGCCGCTCCGGTAGTCGATCACCGGAGCGTCGAGGCGGGGCGGGGGCGGCGCCGGAAGCGCAGTGTCGGGCAGGGCGGCCAGCCGCCGCTTGTTGACGTGGCCGTCCGGGCGGGTCTCCGCGGCGTCGGGGAACTCGCCCCGGAAATAGTAGCGCTGCCAGGCCTGTTTCATCGCCGCGGGGTCGCCGTCGGCCATACGGGCGTTGAAGTCGGCGCGGACCTCCTTCCAGAGCTCGTACTGGCGCGACAGGTCGCTGTCGTCCGACAGGGCGGCGCCGACGGGCTCGAACGCCTCGATCCGGTGGTGCTGGACGGGCTGGATGAAGCAGAAGGGCTCGTCCTTTTCGAACCGCACCTTGCCGGGCGCGGTGAAGCGCCAGTTCATCGTGAACGGGTAGGGCAGCCAGTCGGTCTCGATCAGACCTTCCAGGGGCGCGATGCCGTGCTTGGCCCGGTTGGGGCTGCCGGAAGCCCGGAGCGCCCAGCCCGGCGGCGTGCGAAACAGCCAGCCGAGATGGAAGGTGACCACGCCGTGGGTGAAGTGCGAGGCGACCAGATGATCGAGCAGCGCATCCGGCTCGTCGGTCCGGAACCGGATGGCGGCGGCGTCCAGACCCCCGTTCCACTCGGCCTCGAACCCGAACGGGCAAAGCAGCTCCCAGCCCGTGGTGTTGGCCATGGTCAGGGGCAGGCAGCGATAGGGATGACGCGCGGCGAAGGCGTCCATCCAGTCCCGTTCCGGCCGCCCCGGGACCAGCCGCGGCGGGCGGCTGGTGGTCGGGAAACACTCCAGACGCAGGGGCGCGTCGTCCGACGGCGGCGCATTCAGGGGCTGGTTCAAACGCGGTCTCTCTTCAGATGCGATCCGTCGCATCTGACCGCAGAACGAGGCCGACCGCCACCCCTGCGCGGCCGTGACCGCCGACAATCAGGCCCAGGGGTCGACGGACGGAACGCCGGCCACCGGATGAGGGTCGATCAGCATGGGCCCGTCGGGGCCCGCAACAAGGGCAAGGTTCAGGAAGGCCGCCGCATCCACCGCTCCGGCTCCGTCCGGAAGGTCGGGCAGAACCAGCGCGCCGTCATCGAAGTCCTTGTCGGCCAGCCCGGGCAGGACGTGCGGTGCGTCTGGCAGCAGGAAGTCGTCATCGGAGGCGGCGGGCAGGGTCAGGGGGATTTCGCCGAC